>UQYH01000060.1 GCA_900545185.1 uncultured Eubacteriales bacterium
TTTTCCAATCAATGGGTTGCATTTTGCTTCAAAGCTTTATTGTGCGCAGTTATCCCCAACATTGTTTTAATAGCCGTGTTTCGCAGTAACTATGAGCTTAAATCATTGTATGCACATGCGCATGAGTTTTTCAAAAGAATACGGAAGAACAAGTCATATACATAAAAGATGTGTAGGGGAGGAAAAAGCCTATTGCAAATCTACAATTAAAGAATTATGACTGCGAGATGATATATTGACGTTCAATGCACAGAAAACGACGGTCGGTTTCTTTTTGCTTGTGGTGGTTTTGCTTGAAATTTTTCTTCCGGGACTTTTGAACGCTTTGAATACTCCGACCAAAACCTATGACATAGCATACGGTTATCCGGCAATGGCTTCAAAAATGTTCGGGTACACATTTTATGCTTTTAGTTTTCATAAACCTCTTGTTTTAAGTAATATTCCCGGTAATAGCGCGGCGAATATCCTGCATAGCGCTTAAACAGCTTGGAAAAATGGCTGATATCATCAAAGCCGAGCGAATGCATGATGTCCGAAATGGGCAGATCGGTTGTTTCGAGCAAGGTTTTGGCACGTTCTATGCGTTGAATGGTAATGTGCTTGGCCGGGGTTGTGCCGGTTTTTTCTTTAAACAAGCGGATAAAATAATTGGGGTGCATGCCTGCAACGGCGGCCAACTCCGCATTGGAAATGGGGCGGTTGATATGTTCGTTGATGTAGGCAAACACACTCCCGATTTCGGCCTCCGTCTCTTCACGCGGAGCAATTTCGTAATGCGCGGTGCGCTCAATATAGGCTGCAACCAAATCTAAAATAGCAACCTTCAGCTTTAAAATGCCGCAAAGGGAATCGTCCTCTGCATATTGAAAAACGGTTTTAAATTGCTTTTTCACCTGCTTATCATCCCCGATGACAAGGTAGCGCGGCAGTTTAACCAATGAAAAAAAGTTGTTACCACCTGTTTCCAAATTAAAATGAAGCCAGTATTTTTGAAACGTAACCCCTTCTTTTGCATAAAAGGAGTGGCGCATGCCGGCCGGAATTAAAAACCACATACCTGCGCTTGCTTCGTACGAAATGCCGTTTTCCTGCAAGATACAGGAACCGCTTGTAATATAATAAAACTTATTGTGCGGACAAATGATATTCATGCCGCGCCAATGGATATGCTTATTGCTGAAAATGCCGCCTGCACCGTAGTTTACGTTCATGCCGGACAGGTAACCTTCGGGTAACTCTTTCAATCTGCCTCTCTCCTTTGGTTTGCTACCTATTATTATATATGAATCAAGGCAAATTTGCAAGTCTTATTTCACCCCTCTGGCCTGCGGCAAATATCGGCGCCCAGTGACTGCAATTTTTTCTCCAAGCCGTCATAGCCGCGCTCTATGTGGTAAATATCTGAAATTTCCGTTGTTCCCTTTGCGGCAAGACCGGCGATGACAAGAGCCGCCCCGGCGCGTAAATCCGTGGCCTTTACCTTTGTGCCGTTTAACGTTTTTTTGCCTTCAACCACGGCGCTGCGCCCGGCAACACGGATGGCTGCACCCATGCGGCACAGTTCCGCCGTGTGCATAAATCGGTTTTCAAAAATCGTTTCGGTAATAATGCCCGTTCCCTCTGCAACGCTCAACAGTGATGTCATTTGCGCCTGCATATCGGTCGGAAAACCGGGAAAGGGCAGGGTTTTAATATCTACGGCACGGAATCGGCCGGAGAATTTCACCGTAATGGCATTATCGGCAATATCCAGCGGAATCCCCATTTCCGATAATTTGGCAGTGATAGGCTTAACATAATCGGGCAAAATATTGGTAACGGTTACTTCGCCGTCGGTAACGGCTGCAGCGGCCAGCAACGTGCCCGCTTCAATCCGATCCGGTATAATACCGTATTCGGTGCTGTGGAGAGAGGGGACACCGCTGATTTTAACGGTATCTGTCCCGGCACCGGCTATGTGTGCGCCCATGCTGCATAAAAAATTGGCTAAATCCACAATTTCAGGCTCTACCGCGGCGTTTTCAATAATAGTCATACCATCGGCCAAGGCGGCTACCGACATGATGTTTTCGGTTGCGCCGACGCTGGGAAAATCCAGATATACTTTAGCGCCGTGCAGCGCTGAGGCCGAGGCCTCTATACTGCCGCGTGTATTTTTAATTTTGGCGCCGAGTGCGCTTAAGCCTTTTAAGTGCAGATCAATCGGTCGTGCACCGATGGGGCATCCGCCCGGCATAGATATTTTAACATGGCCGCAGCGCGCCAAAAGAGGACCCATCACCAAAAAAGAGCCGCGCAGCTTTCCGGCTAAATCATAAGTGATTTGCGTCTTTCGTAAGTGATTGGAAGAAATCGTCAGGCGATCCGCTTCGTCTCGTGTTATGCTGCATCCCAAAGAGGATAAAATTTCGCACATGATGCTGACATCGGAAAGCTCCGGCATTTGTGTTAAGGTGACATTTTCATCCGTTAAAATAGAAGCGGCCAAAATCGGCAGCGCAGCATTTTTAGAGCCGGACACGCTCACGGTTCCGTTTAAAGGCTTTTGCCCTTGAATGATAAATTTATCCATTTATATCTCCATTCTGCCGGAGGATTAACGCAAAATTAGGGTTAAATGCTCCTTGCTGTTTCTTTTATATTCAGTATTGCCGAACGACAGCAGAACATACGAAGTAAAAAAATGAAAAGAAAGACTCTTTTTTGTTTGAAATTGTAAAAAAATTTTTGTTGCGGCAGGTGCAGGTATTGTATTGACAAAAACGCCATATTCTTGATACAATAAATACATGCGCAAAACTTTTACAAAACCGTGCAAAGGGATGAATCCTGTTATGCAGAACATTCAAAACATATATCTTTCAAATTTCAATGCCGTAAGCTACAGCGGCGGCCGATATACGCTGCAAAAAGGCGGATTGTGGTCATCCGGGGGCGTTATAAACTTCGCACAGAGCAAGCTGTATTATATTGCTGACGGCCTTTGCAAAATACAAATCGGCTCAAAAACTTACATCGGCAGAGAGGGAGATGTTTTCTTAATTCCCAAAAATGTGCCTCATTCGTATGAAAGTGATACGTCACGTCCGTTCGGTGAGCTATGGATTCATTTTGACGTTTTTCCCAATGCGGATATTTTTGAATTGCTGCATTTGCCTTATTTGCTGCATTTGGGCAGTAACCATCCTATAAAAGCATCGTTTGAACGTTTTGAGAAGCTGCAAACCAGTAATTTAATTGCGGACAAATTTGCTGTAAAAGCTGTTTTGTTTGAAATTTTGGCAGAATACGTGAAGGAGGGTGCAACTGCCGATTGCGAAATTAAAAGCGAAAGCAATATGCGTTTGGAATCCGTGCTGCACTACATTCATGAACACACTGCGGAAACGATATCGGTTGCAAAGCTGGCGGGGCTGGTTCAAATGCACCCCAATCACTTTATCCGCTTTTTTAAAGCACATACGGGTTATACACCGGCCAATTATATCAAAGGCGTTCGGATGGAGACGGCCAAACGACTGTTGGAGGAATCGGAGCTGAACATATCGGAAATTGCCGAACGTATCGGGATGCATGAGGCAAGCTATTTTTCTAAAATGTTTAAAGAATATCATTCCATGTCCCCTAAAACATATCGGGCTTTTTTTCAAAATAATCCAGTGACATGGGTTGAATGAGACGGAGAGGCAAAGAGCAGTTTTTAAGTTACAGCGTCAAAAATTAACAAGAAATTAAATATTATGCATCGCTATTGTGTTTTAAAAAGAAAAGGTGTATAATGAAGGCAAAGATGACTAAGATGAGTTTTGAAAGGAGTGTCTTTTTATGGAAAAGCTTTTTTCTGATTTAAAACAAACCGTGAACAGTGCCGTGAAAAAATCCGGCGATTTGGTGGAGCTGACGAAGCTGAAACTGGCGGCAAGCGATACAAAAAGCGCCATTCAGCTGAATTTTACCAAGCTGGGTGAAATTGCATACTTTGCCGCAAAGGGTGAAGATGAACCGGCAAGCGAAGCGGAAGCGCTGGTTGAAGCCATTGATGAATTAAAGCTTACCTTAGCGCAGCAGGAGGAAAAAATTGCAGAGCTTTCCAATAAAAAGATTTGCCCGAACTGCGGCAAAGCCAGCCACGATGATGCGGCATTTTGCCCGGCGTGCGGCAATCCCTTCGGCAAGCCCGATGAAGCATAACAAGCCGATGGTTTAAAAATGGAGAGGCTGTTTTAAAATGATCATTTTAATGCAGTCTCTTTTTTTATCATCGGATTCTATGACTAAAATTGTATATTTGTGCCATACTAAAAGAGACGATTTGAAAAATGACAGGAGGATGCAGTATGGAGCAATACGGCAAAAAAATGATGAAAGCGGCAGGTATTGCTGCTGCCGGTGTGGCGGCAGCCGGTGCAACCGTTTATGCCACGGCAAAGCTTTGGGTTAAAATGGCGGTTGACCGTGAGGAGCCGAGGCTGATGAAAAAGCTGGGCGGCGGTATTTCGGGTGTGGTGTCGGATGAGGCCTTTGAAACCGAACGTGTTCTTGCGGCCAAAATACTTGCCGGAACAGAACACGAGGAGGTTCACATTACAGGAGATGACGGTGTTGGGCTTGTCGGTCATTTTTTCCCTTGCGCTTCGCCCAAACGCATCATCATTGCTTTTCACGGCTGGCGTTCTTCGTGGTCGAATGATTTTGGTATGATTTCCGGCTTTTGGCATAAAGAGCACTGCAGTGTGCTTTATGTTGAACAGCGCGGTCAAAACAACAGCGGCGGCGATTATATCAGCTTTGGCTTGGCAGAACGCTATGACTGCATTGCGTGGGTGAACTGGGTTATGTGTCGCTGCGGCAGCCAGCTGCCGATTTATCTTGCCGGCCTCTCTATGGGCGCAACAACGGTTTTAATGGCGGCTGATTTGCCGCTGCCGGAAACGGTTCACGGCATTATGGCAGACTGCGGTTTTACATCGCCGCGCAATATTTGGGATCATATCGGTCAAAGAAACATTCCGTTTGCGTACGGGATTTACAGCGCTTTGGCCGGTCATATTTGCAAAAGAAGGACGCACTTGGATCCGGGCGAACACTCTACTATAGATGCTTTGCAAAAAACAAAGCTGCCGGTGTTGTTTGTGCACGGGACGGATGACCATTTTGTGCCTGTTTCCATGACTTTTGAAAACTATAAAGCCTGTGCCTCCCCCAAACGGCTGCTGGTTGTGCCGGGTGCCGATCATGCCATGAGCTATTATGTTGATCGTGCGGCCTACGAAGAAGCCGTACTTGATTTTTGGGAAGCATTTGATGTAAAAGACGATACGGGCGGCAGCGAATAATGTCTGCCGCCGAACACAAAGGAGAAGAAGTGCAATGAAGTTGTTTAAAGCCAACGACGGAAAATATTTTAACCGCCTGCTGGTTTCAGTTCTTTCCGAAAAGGATGTAAAGAACTGGATGCAAACCTATTCGGCGCCTTACAGGCAGCTTATGTCGTACTATCAGTGCGCCATTATGGAGGTTGAAACAAAGTTTAACGTTTTAAATGAAGAAATGTCCTTAGAGTATGACCGTAATCCGATTGAATCGGTTAAAAGCCGCTTGAAATCGCTGGAAAGCATTGCAGATAAAATGAACCGCAAAAATCTGCCGCTGACGGTAGCGGACATTGAAAAAAATATAACCGATATAGCCGGTATACGGGTGATTTGCTCATTTCAATCCGATATTTATATGCTGGCCGAGGCCTTGTTAAAGCAAGATGATATAACGCTGATCGCGAAGAAGGATTACATACAGTCACCGAAAGCAAACGGTTATCGCAGCTTGCATTTGATTATTGAAATCCCCATATTTTTGCACGATAAAAAGAAACCGATGAAGGTTGAAGTACAGCTGCGCACCATCTCGATGGACTGGTGGGCCAGCCTTGAGCATAAAATTTGTTATAAAAAAGATGTTGACGATTATGAGAGCATCCGCAAAGAACTGAGAACCTGTGCCGACATTGCGGCAGGTCTTGATGAACGGATGGAAACCATTCAAAAACGAGTGGATGCTGCCGGGCAGGCCAGAATGAACGGAGAAGCCAAGTAGATGCCGCGACCCGAAAACGGTCGAAACGGGAAAAATCTTGTATAAAAAATTTGACATGCAGCATGAGATGTGATACAATATAATGTTGTAAGTTTTATGAAGAGATTAAATTTCCCGGAGGCACATATGAATACAGAAATCAGAAATATTGCAATTATTGCTCACGTTGACCACGGCAAAACCACGCTGGTAGATGTTATGCTGAAAGACAGCGGCATTTACAGAGACAATGAGCAGGTCACCGAGCGCGTGATGGATTCGAATGACTTGGAGCGTGAGCGCGGCATTACCATCTTGTCCAAAACGACTTCGGTTATGTACAAAAACATTAAGATTAACATTATTGATACCCCGGGTCATGCCGATTTTGGCGGTGAGGTAGAGCGTGTTTTGGGTATGGTAGACGGTGTTTTACTGCTGGTGGATGCTTTTGAAGGCCCCATGCCGCAAACACGGTTTGTTTTGAAAAAAGCATTGGCGCTCAACTTAAAGCCCATTGTTGTTGTGAATAAAATTGACAGACCGCAGGCACGTCCGTTTGAGGTTGTGGATGAAATTTTTAATTTGTTTCTGGATTTGGGTGCCAGTGACGAGCAGGCAGATTTTCCGATTGTGTATGCTTCGGCACGCGAAGGCGTGAGCGGTCTTGAACCGGATGCCATGGCACCGGGCTTGCAGCCTTTGTTTGATATGATTGTCAATACCGTTCCGGCACCGCAGGGAGATGCCGACCAGCCTTTCCGCATGCTGGTATCGAACATTGATTATGATGAATATGTCGGCCGTATTGCAGTCGGAAAGGTAGATCGCGGCGCACTTTCAACCGGCCAGGCCGTTACCGTTTGCCATGCGGACGGAACAACAACCAATGCGAAAACAGGCCGCCTGTATATGCATGACGGGTTAAAGCGTGTGGAAGTGCCGTCGGCGCAGGCGGGCGACGTTGTTTTGGTCTCCGGTCTGGGAGATATTGGGATTGGCGAAACCCTGTGTGACCCGGCCTGCGTGGAGCCGTTGCCGGTGATTACGGTAGATGAGCCGACCATTTCGATGAACTTTTTGGTCAATAACAGTCCCTTTGCCGGGAATGAAGGTACGTTTGTCACAAGCCGTCATCTGCGTGACAGACTGTTCCGCGAGTTGGATACAAACGTTAGCTTGAAGGTTGAAGAAACCGACAGCGCCGATTGCTTTAAGGTATCGGGTCGCGGCGAGCTGCACCTTTCTATTTTGATTGAAACGATGCGCCGCCAGGGCTATGAATTTCAGGTATCGCGTCCGGAGGTTATTTTAAAGGAAAAGGACGGCAAGGTGTTTGAACCGATTGAGCTTTTATGTATTGACCTGCCGGAGGAATATGCCGGTAACGTCATTGAAAAGCTGGGCAAGCGCAAAGCCGAGATGCAAAACATGCAGCCAACCGACAACGGCTATATGCGTCTTGAGTTCAGGATTCCTTCCCGTGGTTTAATCGGGTATCGCAGTGAATTTTTGAGCGATACGCGCGGCAACGGCATTATGAATACAATTTTAGACGGATACGCACCCTTCTGCGGTGAAATTGAAAGCCGCAGCCGCGGTTCTATGATTGCCTGGGAAACGGGTGAAAGCGTTGCCTACGGCCTTTATAACGCACAAGAGCGCGGCCGCCTGTTTATCGGCGCAGGCGTGAAGGTGTATGAAGGTATGATTGTGGGCGAAAACGCCAAGGGTGAGGATATTACCGTCAACGTCTGCAAGAAAAAGCATGTCACCAACATGCGTGCTTCCGGCAGCGATGAGGCGCTTCGCTTAACGCCGCCGGATACAATGAGCCTGGAGCAGTGTCTTGAATTTATCTCGGATGACGAATTGGTGGAGGTTACGCCGGAAAGCATCCGTTTACGGAAAAAGCTGTTGACAAAAAGTGAACGTGATAAGGCTGCAAACCGCAGCAAAAAATAAGATAGCAAAGCCCGAAGAAGCCGGTCAGCTTTTTCGGGCTTTGCTACATTTTTTCGGGTTTTCTATATGAATGAAACAAAAATTTAAAAAAATTGTTTAAAAACCGAAAAAAAGGGTATATATAATACATTGAAGGCATCAAAGCCGAAAGGAGGAAGCATATGAATTTTCGGGAACATACCGAGGAAATGGAAGCGCTTTCTTTGTCTGAATTTGCGGTTTTATCCAAAAATACGCGCGGCCGTGAAAGGCCGATGAAACCGTGCGAGGTGCGTACCGCCTTCCAGCGCGACCGGGATCGGATTATTCATGCCAAATCGTTTCGGCGTCTAATGCACAAAACGCAGGTGTTTTTGGCGCCGGAGGGCGACCACTACCGCACACGTTTAACGCATACGCTTGAGGTTACGCAAATTGCGCGGACAATTGCGCGTGCCTTGCGTCTGAATGAGGATTTAACCGAAGCCATCGCCTTGGGACATGATTTGGGACACACGCCGTTCGGTCATTCCGGTGAAGATGTTTTAAACGAAATCTGTATGGGTGGCTTTCGGCATTATGAACAGAGCCTTCGTGTTGTAGAGGTTTTGGAAGGCGGCTGCGGCTTAAATTTGACTTATGAGGTACGGGACGGTATTGTGAACCACGCCGGAAAGCATGAGGCCTCTACCTTAGAAGGGCAGATCATCAAACTGGCCGACCGCATTGCCTATATTAATCACGATATTGATGATGCGGTGCGCGGCGGCGTGATCGCGGCAGAGGATATTCCGGCTGAATGTCGGAAAATGCTGGGCAAAACGCATGGCGAGCGGATTCATACCATGATTGTCAACGTGATTGAAAACAGCTTGAATCGCCCCAAAGTAGCCATGACGGATGAAATGCACGAGGCCATGATGGAGCTGCGAACCTTTATGTTCGACAAGGTGTATACAAATTCTGTGGCGAAAGCGGAGGAAAGCAAGGCAAAAGGTGTTTTAAAAACATTGTTTGAAACGTTCTTAAAGCAACCCTCCATTTTAAAGGACGAAGGGCTTGGCTCGGTTGTGTTTACGGGCGAACGTGATGTTTGCGACTACATAGCCGGCATGACGGATAATTACGCGATTTATATTTTCAGAAGTCTCTTTTTGCCGCGCGGCTGGCAGGTACATCGCTGATTTGCGGAAAATGTGATAAAATTGCATTGTAAATAAAGGAAAATTTCATTTTTTGTCGAATAGTATATATGTCTGATAATTTTGAGGAATATATGAATTTCGGGGGAGTCGTACATTGGCACGCTATAAGCAAAGTTCAATAAACGAAGTGAGTCGGCGCAACGATTTGGCCGAGGTTGTTTCTTCCTATGTGCAATTGAAACGGAACGGGACAAGCCATGTCGGACTGTGCCCTTTTCACAAGGAGAAAACGCCCTCCTTTCACGTGGATGATGATAAGCAGCTGTTTTATTGTTTTGGCTGTGGCGTGGGCGGCACCGTGTTCGATTTTATTATGCGTGCCGAAAATCTTGATTTTGCGGACAGCGTGCGGTATTTGGCGCAGCGCGCCGGCGTGACTCTTGAAGAGGAGCAGGACAGAGGCGGACGGCATGAAGAAAATGCGAATATACGAAAACGCCTTTTGGAGCTGAACCGATTGGCCGCGCGGCATTTTTATGAAAACTTATTAAAGCCGGATGCTAAAATTGCTCACGATTATATCAATCGGCGCGGTCTTGACCGTAAAACGGCCATTAAGTTTGGCGTTGGCTATGCGCCGGATACCTGGTCGGATCTTTTGGATGCCATGCGCGCGAAGGGTTACACGGACGATGAACTGGTGCTGGGCGGCCTGGCCGTGAAAAACGACAAGGGCAGAGTGTATGATAAATTCCGTAATCGGCTCATGTTTCCCATTATTGACGTGCGCGGTAATGTCATTGCCTTTGGCGGCCGCACACTGGGGGATGATCAGGCGAAATACATGAATTCTCCCGAAACGCCGGTTTTCCATAAAGGCCGCAACTTGTTTGCTCTTAATTTGGCCAAACAGGTCGGCATGAAGGAAGGCATCGTTTTGGTGGAAGGCTATATGGATGTTATATCCCTGTATCAGCGCGGCATTTGCAACGTGGTTGCCGGACTGGGCACAGCCTTAACAGAAGAACAAGCCAGACTTTTGCGGCGTTATGCGGCTTGCGTATATGTTTGCTATGATAGCGACGAGGCCGGACAAAAGGCGGCGCAAAAAGCGATCGGCCTGTTAAGGGATGCAAACAACGCTGTAAAGGTGATCAGCTTTACAGGCGCAAAAGACCCGGACGAGTTCATTTTAAAAAAAGGCCCGGAAAGCTTTCGTGCACTTTTAAAGGAGGCGCGCGAATCGGTCGAATATCAGCTTTTGCGCCTGCGCCAGCGGTATGATATTTATGATTTAAGCCAAAAAATAAGCTTTTTAACCGAGGCGGCCAAGGTATTGGCAGAGATCGACAGTGAAGTAGCGCGCGAAGCCTATATTAAGCGTGTATCCGCCGAGACGGATATTTCGGTTGAATCAATCAAAGCCGAGGTGAATAAGCTTGTATATTATAAAAACAAAAAAGAAGTCAAAAAAGAGCTGTATAACGAATCGGTGCCCGAACGTTTAAGTTCGGATATATCGGAGCTTTCGGCAGGCCAAAGTACGGCTACATATAAAACAGAGCGCACCCTGCTGAATCTGATGTTTTATCATCGCAAGGCATGGGATCTGGCACGGGATACCGTGCAGGCAGAATGGCTGACAAGTGAACTGCACAGGCAGCTGTTTCAAAAAATATCCGAATATATGAGTGCGACAGAGGAATCGCAGGCTTCGGAATTTTTAACAACATTATCGGATGAAACACTGAAAAAAACAGCATCTTCAATTTTGTACAAAAGCTTTGACGGGGACAGCATGCAGGCCATGCGTGAAGCGACAGCAAAGCTGGAAATAGAATTTTTAAAAAAACGTGCCGCAAAGCTGGCCGGGGAAGGTAAAGTGAAGGAAGCAAATGAAATCTACAGAAAAATCAATGAAAGAAGAGGGTAACATGAATCAGGAATTAGAGGCGAAAAAGCAACAGGCTGTACTTGACATTTTGGCCAAGGGAAAGGCCAACGGCATTTTAACCTATAAGGAGATTATGGACGCCCTTTCTGACTTTGAGATGGAGCCGGAACAGATTGAGGTGCTGTATGAAACGCTGGAAAAAGAAGGCGTTGAAGTGGTTGCTGATATGGACAAGGAAATGGAAAAAATCGAAGAAGAAATCGGCGATATGCAGCCTTTGGAGGAAATTGATTTAAATGCCGAGGTTACGGAAATTTCCAATGTCGAGGGCGTTTCGGTTGATGACCATGTTAAAATGTATTTGAAAGAAATCGGTAAAGTGCCGCTGCTTGCGCCGGACGAAGAAATGAAGCTGGCCAAGTTGATGGCCGAAGGTAACGCGGCGGCGCGTAAACGGCTGGCAGAGGCCAATTTACGTTTGGTGGTTTCCATCGCTAAGCGCTATGTCGGCCGTGGCATGCTATTTTTGGATTTGATTCAAGAAGGTAATTTGGGCTTAATTAAGGCCGTTGAAAAGTTTGATTATACAAAGGGCTATAAATTCAGTACCTATGCAACGTGGTGGATTCGGCAAGCCATTACGCGTGCTATTGCCGATCAGGCACGTACCATTCGTATTCCTGTTCATATGGTAGAAACCATTAATAAGCTGATTCGCGTGTCGCGTCAGCTGGTGCAGGAGCTGGGACGTGAACCGCATCCCAACGAAATTGCCAAGGAACTGAATATGTCAATCGATAAGGTACGCGAAATTATGAAAATCGCGCAGGAGCCTGTATCGCTCGAAACGCCGATCGGCGAAGAAGAGGACAGTCACCTGGGTGACTTTATTCCCGATGATGACGCACCGGCGCCCTCCGAAGCGGCCTCCTTTATGCTTTTAAAGGAACAGCTCGGCGACGTTTTAAACACCTTAACCCCAAGAGAGGCTATGGTGCTGAAGCTTCGCTTTGGTCTGGAGGACGGCCGTGCCAGAACCTTGGAGGAGGTCGGCAAGGAATTTAATGTAACGCGAGAGAGAATCCGTCAGATTGAAGCCAAAGCCCTGCGTAAGCTTCGTCATCCCAGCCGCAGCAAAAAATTAAAGGATTATTTGGAATAAGAGTATATCGGCTTTTGGCCGATGCAACGCATAAACAACACCCCATTTTCGTATACATGAAAAGGGGTGTTGTTTTATGCATATTAAAAAGAAATGCTTGTTTTATTCCATCCATGCAACGCAGGTGGTTATTTTTGTTTTAATTCTTTCGATCGTCTTTGCAGGACTTGGGGTTTACGGCTTAACCGTAAGCCGCGCCGCCGATGCCGAAGAAGCCGGACGGCTGGCGATTGTGATTGATGATTTTGGCTTGCAGCGCAAGGGCGTTAATGAAATGCTGGCCCTAGAATGTAAGCTGACCGTTGCCGTTATGCCGTTTTTGGAATATTCGGAGGATGATGCCGAAAACGCATTGGAAAACGGAAAAGAGGTTATTATCCACATCCCCATGCAGGCAACCATGCACGATCAGCCGTCACATCTGGGGCCGCGGCCGATACGGATTACAAATACGGCGGAGGAAATTCAAAATTGGATCAGTGATGCGCTTTGTGAATTGCCGGAGGCCAAAGGTGCCAACATTCATATGGGAACCATCAGCAGCACCAAGGAGTGTGTGATCGGCCCTGTTTTAAGCGAACTCAAAAAGAAAAATTTATATTTTGTAGACTCTAAAACCAGTTCTAAAAGTGTGTGCCGAGAGGCAGCGCGCGAAATTGGTATTGCATTTTATGAAAACGAGGTTTTTTTGGAGCACGAACGAAAAACAAAGGAATATGTAAAAAAACGCTTGCAAAAGGCCATGAAAACGGCAAAAGCAGAGGGAAGCTGCATTGCAATCGGTCATGTTGGCTGCGAAGGCGGCATGATTACGGTAAACGCCATTCGCGAAATGCTGCCGGAATTTCAAAAAAACAACGTCGAACTGGTTTTTGTATCGGAACTGGCACCGATTTCGCAATAATTTATAAACAAATTGAGCATTTTTGGCAAAATTCCTTGTAAATTTGTTTATCTTGTGATACAATAGGTTAAAATGGATGTGATTTTTGCATATTGGGCAAATGAAAAAAATTGCCGTTTTGCCCGTACAAAGGAGACATTGTTTTGAAGAAGGAAAACTTGCAATCATATGCTTTAAATACATTGCTGACCGTGGCACTTTGTGCGGCATATCGGCTTTTGGGCGGTATATTGAGCGTTTTGATCGGTCTGATCATCAGCGCCTTGCTGGGGCAGGTTATGCAGCGCAAGCATTTCATGTTCGGGATTTTAAACAGCTTGGCAATTTTGGTGATATTTACCTTATTTTCGGGCGTGATGACCGCGCTGACAACCGGTATTCCGCTGATTTTGCTGGCGGCCTCGCTGGCTTTGGGAACGCGGCTGCGCATGCCCTTGGTACGGCTTTTGTTTTTGTGTACCTTTTTGTATGTTATGGATTTAATGTTTTCCCTCGGCTTTGCCAGCCATGCGACGGGCGGCGATGTGACGCTGAGCGCCATGATGCTTGAAACCGGCCGGCAGATGAAGGAATTGCTTTTGGCGCAATATCCCGGTGCGGAAATGGAAAAGATGATTGAGCAGCTTGTTTCAACGGTGATAGACCTTTCTATTAAGTTGGCACCTGCCATGTTTATGATTATCAGCACGGTGCTTTCCTATGCGCTGATTGCCATTTATAAAAAACTTCAAATGCGGCAAGGGGTGGATATGGCCTTTTTGCTGCCGTTTGATAAGCTGCAGGGCGAACGGGTGATAGCCATTATATATCTGGGATTGATTTTGCTTTTAATGGCAGCCCCTTCCGGCTTGTTTTTTGATGTTTTGGCCAATGTTTGCCTGTTTTTAAGCTTTTTGTATTTTGCCGTCGGGCTATCCTGCTTCGATTGGAAATTAAAGCAAAAGGGGACAAAAAAAGCGGCGCGGCGCGCTTTGGTTGCGGCATTAATTTGCTGCTCCGGCATAGATCGGAAGAGCGTCGTGTAGGGAAAGAGTGTAGATCTCGGTGGTCGCCGTATCATTAAAAAAAAAAAAAA
>UQYH01000061.1 GCA_900545185.1 uncultured Eubacteriales bacterium
TCAGGAGGTCTGTTATGTCGCTTGAAATGGTTCAAACAATTAAAAAAGCAGAGGAGGCGGCCGAACAAGCCGAACGGGCGGCGAAGGAGGAAGCAAAAAGACTGCTGAAGGAGGCTTCCGAGCAGGCGTATCGGCTTCTCGGCCGACAGGAGGAGGAAGCCGAAGCCGAAGCGCAGGCGCGCATACAAAAGGCCGAAGCCGATGCAAAAACAGAATGTGAGGCTATTTGCAAAAAGGCAGAGCGTGAAGCGGCTGTGCTCCGCACACGTGCAGAAGCGCATATGGATGAAGCAGTTGCGCATATTATTGAATCCATTCGGCACTGAGGGAGGGGTTTTACATGGCAATTGTGCCAATGCATAAAGTTTTTTTGGCCGGTATGCAAAAAGAGCGCGGCCAAATTTTAGATACCTTGCAGCATATGGGTGTTGTTCAAATCGACGCGTTTGAAGCCTCGGAGCAAGAGAAGTTTCAAGCCTATTTAAGCCCGGCATCCTATGCAGCCGAATTAAACCGGACAGAAGATGCATTGTTTCAAATTAAAACGGCGATTGATGCGCTCTCTGTTTACGACACTTCAAAAAAGCCTTTGTTTGCCGCAAAACGTGCTATTTCCCGGCAAGAGTGGGCGGAGCTGGCAGAACGCGCACCGACGATTTTGGCGCAGGCAAAGCAAATTTCAGAGCGTCTGGAGGCTATGCGGTCGCTGGCGGCGCAGCAAAATCAGCTGGAAAACCAAACAGCGCAGCTTGCGGCCTATAAGCGTTATGAGCTGCCGCTGGATGACGTAGGAACAAAATACACGGACTTTTTTGCAGGCAGTATATCCGCGCTGTTTTCGGCAGACGAGTTGAAGAAAAAAGCACAGAGCTTAGCGGCTGAAATTGAAGTGCTCTGCCAAGATGAGGAAAATATATATATAAGCGCCGTATGCTTAAAAACCGATCACGAAGCACTGCAAGCCCTTTTGGATGAGCGCGGCTTTCGGACAGCTTTGCAAGACGGAATAAAATCGACTGCCGCGGCAGAGCTTTTGCGGCTTGAGAATTTGAAACAAAAACTGGAGGACGAAAGAGCGCAGCTGCAGCTTTCATTAACCAACGAGGTGGATAGCCTGACCGATCTTAAAGCGGCTTACGATTATTACAAATCGCAGCAGGATAAAATTTTGGCGCAGGAAAAACTGGCGCAAACGCATGCGGTATTCTTTTTGCAGGGCTGGCTGCCGACAGAGAAGGAAGAAGCCGTAAGGAACAGCATGCAAAAAAAATTCCCGACCACGGTGCTGGAAATAACAGAGCCGGATCCGGAAGAGGAATATCCCATTCTGCTGCATAATAACCGATTTGCAGAGCCGTTTGAACTGGTAACGGAGCTTTACAGTCTGCCCGATTCGCATGAGGTTGACCCCAACGCCGTGATGTCGGTTTTCTACTTCGTCTTTTTCGGCATGATGCTCAGCGATGCGGGCTATGGTATTGTTCTGGCGCTTATAACGGGCTTTCTTTTGGCGAAATACAAGCCGGAAGGTACTATGGGCAAGCTGATGAAGATGATTTTTTTAGGCGGTATTTCCACCATCTTTTGGGGTGTTATGTTCGGCGGATGGTTCGGTGATTTATTATCCGGGATTCCGGCCTTTGCACCGCTGTGGTTTAATCCGCTGGAAAACCCGATGAAGCTTTTGCTTTGGTCGTTCGTGTTCGGCGGCGTGCATCTTGTGGCCGGCATGGCCATGAAGGCGTGGCTGCTGATCCGCAAGGGGCATTGGCTGGATGCGGTGTTTGATATAGGCCTGTGGTATATTTTGTTTGCCGGGCTTATCCTGTGGTTTGTCGGCTTTGGACCGGCGGTTACCTTAATCGGCGCAGTCGGGCTGGTGCTGACGCAGGGACGGCATGAAAAAAATATTTTTAAAAAATTTGCAACGGGACTGTTAAGCCTGTATGATATTACAAGCTATTTAAGCGATATTTTGTCCTATTCACGTCTTTTGGCGCTGGGACTGGCTACGGGCGTTATCGGTCAGGTGGTTAACACAATGGCAAAGCTCGGCGGTAACAATGTGCTCGGCATTATCATGTTTGTGCTGGTGCTTTTGGTGGGACACACCTTTAACATTGCCATTAACACCTTGGGTGCATATGTTCATTCCAGCCGTTTGCAGTATGTTGAATTTTTCGGCAAATTCTATTCGGGCGGCGGACACGCTTTTACGCCGTTTCAAACGGACTCGCGCTATGTGGCGGTTCAAAAATAAACGGTTTTTCTTGCTGCTGCACTGAAAAGCCGAGATAATATAACTAAGTAAAAAATGTTTTGGAGGTAAGCAAAATGATTTCTATGGCAACAACACATTGGTATGAAATTTTGTTTTCGGGCACAGGTTTGGCGCTGTTGGGTGCGGCGCTGTCGGTCATTTTGGCTGGTATCGGCTCGGCGCGCGGCGTCGGCATTGTCGGCGAGGCAGCTTCGGGCTTGGTTTCTGAAAATCCAGACCGCTTTGGTCAATGCTTGCTTTTGCAGGCGTTGCCGGGTACACAGGGTATTTACGGCTTGCTGATTGCCTTTGTCATTCTGTTTCGGCTGGGACTTTTGGGTGGCAGCTATCAGCCGATTGAGCTGGCAACGGGGATGTCTTACTTTTTTGCGGCGCTCCCCATGGCCTTTGTCGGCTATTTCTCGGCTGTGGCACAGGGACGCGTTTCGGCTTCGGCAGTCGGCATTATTGCCAAAAATCCCGGTGACCTTGCAAAGGGCATAACCTTTGCGGCCATGGTAGAAACCTATGCGGTTCTGGCGCTGTTGGCTTCCATTTTAATGCTGTTTTTCGGCATTCAGTAAGCGGCAGCTCAATCGGCCAAGGTAAAACACCTGAAAGGGAAAAAGAGGTGGTCATATGTCCGGATTGGACAAAATTTTAGAAGAAATTGAATCGGATGGCCGTGCCAAGGCAGATGCCGTGATGCGCCGTGCCGAACAGGAGGCGCAGGCCATTCGGGAAAAGGCCATGCAGGAGGCACAGGCAGCCAAGGCCAAAAGACTGGAAGAAGCTGAAAAAGAGGCGCAGCGTGCGCGTGAGCGTGTTATCAGCGCAGCCGAGCTTGCAGCCAGGCAGGAGCTTTTGCGCGTGCGGCAATCGCTGCTTGCGGATTGCTTTCAAAAAGCGCATGATGCGATTTTATCCATGCCGGTGTATGATTATGAAGAGCTTTTGTGCGACTTGATTGCACGTGTGGCCGATGGCGGTGAAGAAATACTGTTATGTCAGCGTGACCGCGATCGCATTAGCCTGCTTCGGTTTTTGGTAATGGTGAACAACAAGCTCAAGCTGGAGGGGTTGGACACGCCGGGGCTTTTAATGAGCGATGAAGTGTTGGAGGCCGATGGCGGATTTGTTTTAAAAAAGGGTGATATTACGGTGAACTGTTCGCTGAAGATGCTGCTTTCGGAAAAGCGTGAAGTGCTTGAAGGCTCTTTGGCGGCAATACTATGTAAGGAGTGAGCCCGGTGAAGATAAAAGACACAGCGTTTGCTTATGCCGTCTCTAAAATACGGGCGAAGGAAACACAAATGCTGGGAGAAGCGTGCCTAATGCGTATGGCAGACGCCGAGGGGACAGAGGAGGCAATTAAAATTCTGCGTGAAGCCGGTTACAGCGGCAGCACGCAGGAGGAAATGCTGGCGGATGAGCTTGCCAAAACCTATCGGCTGCTGGCAGAGATTTCACCGCTTCCCGAGGCTTTTCGTCTGTTTATGGTCAAAAGTGATTATCATAACATAAAAGTTTTGATAAAGGCTGAATATTTGGGCAAGGACTATGATTTTTTATTAAAATCGGACGGCCGTATTGCACCCGGGCGGCTGAAGGACATCATCACAAGCCGTGTGCTGACCGATCTTTCGCCAATTATGCAAAAAGCCGTACTCTCGGCCATTGATACGCTGGCCAAAACCGATAATCCGCAATTTGCGGATTTGATTTTGGATAAGGCGGCCTATGCGGAAATGCGCAGCATGGCAGCCGATGCGGACAGCGCATTTATACAGGAACTCGTTAAGGTAATGATTGACCTTGCCAATTTGCGGATGCTGCTGCGCGTGCAAAAAATGGGTAAAAATGTTGAATTTCTGCTTCGCGCTTTAATTCCGGACGGTACGATTTCTCCCGAAACACTGGCGCGTGAGCTGCCGAAGCCGTTTGCGGAATTTCTCCGCGCAACTCCTTACAGGGAGCTGGCAGAATTTACGCAAAACGCGGCAGAATTTGAACAGGCAACCGAAGGGTATTTGCTCAGGCGGTGCAAACAGGCGCGGTACGTTGCCTTCGGCATTGAACCGCTTGTTGCGTATCTGCTGGCAAAAGAGCACGAAATTAAACAGGTGCGCTTGGTTTTAACGGGTAAAAAAAATGCGCTGCCGACAGATCAGATTAAAGAAAGGCTGCGTGAGAGCTATGCATAAAATCGGTATCATCGGCGATAAGGACAGTGTGATGGGCTTTTCGGCTTTGGGGCTTTCGGTGCGGTATTGTGAAAACGCATCCGAAGCCAAAGAAGCATTGCGCGAGATGGAGGATTACGGCATTATATATATCACAGAGAATTTGTTTGCGCAAATCTCGGAACTGCACGCGGCATATCGCGATAGAGTTACACCGGCGCTTGTGCCGATCCCCAGCAATCGGGGCAGCCTGGGGCTGGGTATGGCTCGGGTGAAGAGCAACATAGAACGTGCCGTTGGTGCGGATATTATCGGAGAGAGTGAATAATGAGGTGATACAATGAGTAAAGGAACGGTAGTTAAGGTATCCGGCCCTTTGGTTGTGGCAGAGGGCATGCGTGACGCCGATATGTTTGACGTTGTGCGTGTGGGTGATGAACGTTTAATCGGCGAAATTATTGAAATGCACGGAGACCGCGCATCCATTCAGGTGTATGAGGAAACAGCCGGTCTTGGACCGGGGGTTCCCGTTATTTCTACGGGTGCGCCGCTTTCGGTTGAATTGGCGCCGGGCATGATTGAGCATATGTATGACGGGATTCAGCGCCCCTTGGAGCGCATGATGGAGGTTTCGGGCAGCAACATTCGCCGCGGCATTGATTTGCCCGCGGTGGATCATGAAAAAAAGTGGCATCTCGTGCCGCAAAAGGCGGCAGGGGACATGGTCATCTTCGGCGATGTGCTGGGCACCGTGCAGGAAACGGATGTTGTGGTTCATAAAATTATGGTACCGCAGGGAGCGGACGGCGAAATTATTTCGATTACCGAGGGAGATTATACGGTAGATGAGCCGTTTTGTAAAATTAAGGGTAAAGACGGCAAGGTGCGTGAACTTCCCATGCTGCAGCGCTGGCCTGTCCGCAAAGGGAGGCCGTATAAAAGCAAGCTGCCGCTTGATGAACCGCTGATTACCGGTCAGCGTGTGATGGATACCTTTTTCCCCATTGCGCGCGGCGGTGTAGCGGCCATACCGGGGCCGTTCGGCAGCGGTAAAACGGTGGTACAGCATCAGCTTGCCAAGTGGGCGGATGCCGATATTGTCATTTACATCGGCTGCGGCGAACGCGGCAACGAAATGACGGATGTTCTGCACGAATTTCCCGAAATTGTAGACCCCAAAACAGGACAATCCCTCATGAAGCGTACCGTGCTGATTGCCAACACCTCCGATATGCCTGTGGCAGCGCGTGAGTCCTGTATTTACACAGGCATTACCATAGCCGAATACTTCCGCGATATGGGCTATTCGGTCGTATTGCTGGCCGATTCCACCTCGCGCTGGGCTGAGGCGCTGCGCGAAATGTCCGGCCGATTGGAGGAAATGCCCGGCGAAGAAGGGTATCCGGCTTATTTGGGTTCACGTTTGGCGCAGTTTTACGAACGGGCAGGCAAGGTCACCTGCTGCGGCAGCGAGGAAACCATCGGTTCCGTTTCGGCCGTGGGCGCGGTTTCGCCGCCGGGCGGCGATATATCGGAGCCTGTTTCGCAGGCAACGCTGCGCATTGTCAAGGTCTTTTGGGGGCTGGATGCAAACCTTGCCTATCGGCGTCATTTCCCCTCTATAAACTGGCTTAACAGCTATTCGCTGTATGTGGATAGGCTGGCCGATTGGTATAACAGCCGCGTTTCCAAAAACTGGACAAAGCTGCGTACCGCCTGCATGCAGCTGCTGCAAAAAGAAGCGGAGCTGGAGGAAATTGTCAAGCTCGTCGGTGTGGACGCGCTTTCGGCAGGTGACCGATTAAGCCTGGAGGCAGCGCGCTCCATTCGTGAAGATTATTTGCAGCAAAACGCCTTTGACGAGGTGGATACGTACACCTCTATACAAAAGCAGTTTTGTTTGCTGGAACTGGTGCTGAGCTATTATGAACAGGCACAAAAGGCGCTGGCGCAGGGCGCTTCGATTGAAGCGGTGACGGATTTGCCCGTGCGTACGCGCATTGCCAAGGCAAAGCTTGTGCCCGAGCAGGATATGGAAACAGCGTTTGACGAACTGATGCAGGCCATTGTAAGCGAAACAGAGGCGCTTGGCCGAAAGGAGGGGTAGGCTGTGGCTAAAGAATATAAAACCATACAAGAGGTGGCAGGACCGCTGATGGTTGTTGACCATGTGGAAGGCGCCACTTACTACGAATTGGGTGAAATTAAGCTGAAAAACGGCGAAACACGCCGCTGCCGTGTGCTGGAGGTGGACGGAGACAGAGCCGTTGTGCAGCTGTTTGAAAGTGCAACGGGTATTAATTTGGCAGAAAGCACGGTACGGTTTTTGGGGCATGGTCTCGAGCTGGGTGTATCGGCCGATATGCTGGGACGCGTGTTCGACGGAATGGGCAAGCCCATAGACGGCGGCCCGGATCTGATCCCCGAGGCGCGCAAGGATATTAACGGCGAACCGATGAATCCGGCCGCGCGTGACTATCCCAATGAATTTATTCAAACAGGTATTTCTGCCATTGATGGATTAAACACGCTTGTGCGTGGACAAAAGCTGCCTATTTTCTCCGGCTCAGGCTTGCCGCATGCCAATCTGGCGGCACAAATTGCACGTCAGGCACAGGTGCGCGGTACAGATGCAAAGTTTGCCGTTGTATTTGCGGCCATGGGCATTACGTTTGAAGAGGCCGATTATTTTATTACGGACTTTAAAAAAACAGGTGCCATCGACCGTACCGTTATGTTTATGAATTTGGCGAACGACCCGGCCATCGAACGGATTTCAACACCGCGTATGGCTCTTACGGCGGCAGAATATTTGGCGTTTACCGAAAATATGCATGTGCTGGTTATTATGACGGATATTACAAACTATGCCGAGGCGCTGCGTGAAGTATCGGCGGCGCGTAAGGAGGTACCGGGTCGGCGCGGCTACCCCGGATATTTATATACGGATCTTGCAACCATGTATGAACGTGCAGGACGCAAAAAAGGCGCTTCCGGCAGCATTACGCTGATTCCTATTTTAACCATGCCGGAGGATGATAAAACCCACCCCATCCCCGATTTAACGGGCTATATTACCGAAGGGCAGATTATTTTAAGCCGCGAGCTGTACCGCAAAAATATTATGCCGCCGATTGATGTGCTGCCCTCCCTTTCGCGTTTAAAGGATAAGGGCATTGGCGCGGGCAAAACCCGTGAAGACCATGCGGCAACCATGAATCAGCTGTTTGCGGCCTACGCACGCGGCAAGGAAGCTAAGGAACTGATGGTCATTTTGGGTGAATCGGCACTGACGGAAACGGACAGACTGTTTGCGCGCTTTGCCGACAGCTTTGAAAAGGAATACGTCTCCCAGGGGTACGAAACCAATCGTACAATTGAAGAGACGCTGGACATAGGCTGGAAACTTTTGACGATTTTGCCGCGCGGCGAACTGAAGCGGATTCGGGATGATATGATTGACAAATATCTGCCGCAAACAGAGGACGGAAAGGAAGGGTAAACAGTGGCCAGGCTGAATGTGAATCCGACACGTATGGAACTGACAAAGCTGAAAAAACGTCTGGTTACGGCTCAGCGCGGTCATAAGCTGCTTAAGGATAAGCGTGATGAGCTGATGAAGCAGTTTTTATCGCTTGCAAGGCAAAACCGTGCGCTGCGGCGTGCGGTGGAGCAAGAGCTGGATGCGGCCTATAAAAGCTTTGTTATGGCACGGGGTGTAATGAGTGATGAAAGCATGGAGGAAGCCCTCATGTTCCCGAAGCAATCCGTAGGGGCAGATATTGCAATCAAAAATATTATGAGCGTCAATGTACCGGAATTTCATTTTACGCAAACAGGCAGCCGTGACGATGTGTATGCCTACGGCTTGGCCGAGACCTCCGGCGAACTGGATTTGGCAATTGATGCGCTGGCAGAGGTGACCCCTAAGCTTTTAGAGCTGGCAGGAATTGAAAAATCCTGTGATTTGCTGGCGCAGGAGATTGAAAAAACCAGGCGGCGCGTTAATGCCCTGGAGCATGTTATGATTCCGCAGCTTACGGAAACTATCCGTTTTATCACCATGAAGCTGGAGGAAAACGAACGTGGCAACATTACGCGCCTGATGAAGGTGAAGGATATGATGATTGCCGAAAATTTAGAGGCCAAGCATAGGGCAGAGTCGGCTTCGGCATCCGAAGCATAGCGGACGGCCTAACAAGCCATATGGAAAGATTATCAGGTTAAATGCGAAAAATAACTCGTAGGGGCGGGGCTTTGCTCCGCCCGTTGTATTTTTTTATTCAATGTTTGGAGTATTATGTTGTTTTGGGCAATTCGACCAAAATAACATCCTCGCCGATGCGCCGTATCTTCTCCCAGGGAATCACCAAATCGCCGCCGGAGCCAAAGTTAAACAGCTTTGCTTTGCCGGGGACGATGACGGACTCTATGGCACCGGCCTCCAGACTGACCTCCACATCGGACACAAAGCCGAGCCTTGCCGCATCGGTTATATTAATTACTTCTTTTTGCCGCAGTTCACCGGCACGATACATATATATCATCCTTTCTCTTTTTTGTTTTGTTGCGGTCGGGCGCGTAAATGCCCCTTTACATTTATATCAGTATATGGTAAAATGTAACTAAATATGAATTGAGTGGGAAGTGATGATTGTGCTGGACGTAATGAAACAAGAATTGACAACGGCTGTTTTATATATCAGAGAACAAAAAATGCGATATTTGGGCAAGGGCAATCTTTCGGTTTTTGACCGTGCGAACAATTTGGTTGTGATCGAGCCGGAGGGCAGCGGCATACCGACAGAGGTCGAGAACATGCTGGTGGTGGATTTGGCAGGCAATGTTGTGGAGGGCAGCGGTCGGCCGGCCATTGATGTGCAAACGCACCTCGAGCTGTACCGCGCTTTTCCCGGTATTGTTTCGGTGATGCACAGCCACAGTATGTATACAACCGCATGGGCACAGGCCGGTCGGGATATTCCCGTTTACGGAACAGGGCACTTGGATTTTTTTGAAGAACCGATTCCGTGCACACGCGCTGTTACACAGGCCGAAGGCGAAAGCGATTACGGGCTTGCGGCGGCTGCCTGCATTATTGAAACGTTTCAGAAAAAAAGCTTGGATCCCAATCGGGTTCCGGCGGCGCTGTTGTTTCAGCATGGGGCGTTTATTTGGGGCGGCAGCGCGATGAAAACAGCGGTTTGCGGTGTTGCGCTGGAGCAGATTGCCATGCTTGCTTACTTAACGGAAAAAATTAATCCGAACATAACAGAGGTGCAGCGTGCCGTTACGCCGCAAAATTTTTAAAATAATTGCATAGATTCGCAAAAAACGGACACACTATGTATTGACAGAATGAATAAAGGAGTGTGTACCGTGACAACAATTGATAATATATCCCTTGTTTTGGTGATTATCGGTGCGCTCAACTGGGGCTGTATCGGCTTGTTCGGCTTCGACGTTGTGGCAGCTATTTTCGGCGGCCAGATGTCTGTCATCAGCCGTATTATTTACACTCTGGTGGGCATTGCAGGTCTTTGGAGCATTACCCTGCTCTTTAAAGAAAAGGTTCCTGCTTCAAGTGACAGATAGCACCACATGCAAACAAAAAAGGGCTTGCCATGGCAGAGACGTAAAGCGTCGGCCGCGGCAAGCCTTTTCATTTTTTATTGTAATTTTGTCATCCCCAGCCGAACAGCAGCTTAACCAAAATCAGCAGTACAAGCCCCGGCAGCCCCAATAGGCCGCAAATGGCAGCGGTGGCAATATTAAGCCCAATGGTAAAGCCGACAGATGCAAAAATCATATTGAATATGTAAAGCCCCACGCCGCCCAGCGCCGAGTGGAGCACCATAAGCCCTATATGCTTTAGGGGCTTTATAAAAATGCGGCAAAGCACAAGCGCCAGCAGAGCAGCTAAGATGTATGCGGCAATTTCACCGATATTCATGTCAATTCCTCCCGATTCCGATGCTCAAACGGCAAACGGGCAAAACAGCGTTCGTTTGTCAGCTTTTCTTTTTTGGCCAGCTTAACATAATAATTCAGCCGTGTTTCTGCGGCCTTAATCTCATAAATATAGTATTCCAAAAGAGCCGGTTCTTTGGCAAAATTATAGTTGTTCCGTGCTGCATCCAGATCGCGGCGTGCCTTTTCGATCTCTGCCAAAAATTCGTTTCGGCTTGCCTCCTTTTGCTTTTCAAGCTCATTTCGTGCGGCCAGGGTGCGAATCCGTTCCATTAAGGCAATACCTTTTTTTTCAATCGCTTCAAATACCATATCGGGTTGTCCTCCTTTGTCTTTTATTACCATTATAAGCAAGGAGGATCGATTTTATTCCATTATTAAAAAATAAAGGGAATGTAAAAAAAGTCCAGACCGCAAAAAGGCAATGAAAATTATAAATCAAGCGATGTAAAATGCATTGAAATAAGATGATCTATGTTGAAAAACCTCATTTCATTCGTTTTTTCGTTTCAATCACACGGCGAACGGCATCGCGGATGCGTTCTGTCGGGATTTCGCCGGAAAGAACGGCGGCTTTAATCTGGTCAAAATATTCCGGCAGGGGAAAGAGCAGCATGTCGCCGCCAGCCTTGACAAATTCAACAGCAAGCCTGTCGTGCGGCACAACCGAGCTGGCGCCGATCATTGAAAGAGCGTCGGATACAATACAGCCCTTAAAGCCCAGCTCACCTTTCAGCAGCTCGGTTTGCAGATGATAGCTGAGTGTTGCCGGCGGATAGCCCAAACGGTCGTCAATTTTTTTGTCATAGGCAGGCAGGGCAATGTGCGCCTTTTCAATCAGTGCCGGATCATCGCAGGCGCCCCAGGCCATCACGTCGGGCAGCGCCGGTTCAACGGCGGCATTCCAAACGTGCCCCGGCCCGGCTTCAATATCGGCCGCAATCAGCGCCGGCAGCTTTGTGTGTTTTTCAATTATTTTGGTGCATTGCTCAATTTCACCCCGTCCGTTTGCCGAAACAAAAAACGAACCGGCCTTTGTGTAGCTTACAATTTTTTCAATTTGCTCTTCGGTCGCCTTGCGGGGCATTAAAAAGCATAGCATTTGGCCAATCATATCATCCAGCGTGAGGGAATCCAGTATTTTTTAGGTATCTGTTGTCATGATTATCCTCCTTACATATTGTCTTATTGCACACTCATTATACGCAATACATTTGGCGTATGCAAGTTTAAATTTGACATTGTATGGGATAATATTGACTTTTTTTGGCTCAATTAACGCTTGCAATCATGGCAAGCATGGTTTGTTTTGCCAACCCTTCGCGGCTGTATATGGCATAGGCATCGCCATCCACCCAAACCGCACAGAAAACACGGTCTCCGTTTCCTTTTAAGGTCACATCAAAGCCGTTGCAGCTTTCGGTGACAACGCTTTCATATACGTTGTAATCGCCGCTGATGTCCTCTTCGCTTCGTTCGGTACGGTAAAACAATTCATCCTCCCCGTTTGTATATAAAACCTGAACTAAGGTACCAAACAGCAGAGAGGGCATTTCGGCATAATAACCCGTTGGAACTTGCTGCGGCAGTTTAAAATCATATCCGGCCGCGCGGCGCAGCTCGTCAATGCTGTCCAAATCGAGAATACCACCCGATTGCATGCCGCCTTGGTTCGGTGCGCCGCCTTGCTCTGGCGAGTCGTTTTCTGCGCCGGTATTTGGGGCGGTGGCTTTCGGCGGCTCGTCATTTGCACCGGGCTGCGGTTCTTCCGATGGCGGCAGAGTGGCCTGCGGCTTTTCTGTATGTTCGGGCTGTGGTGTTGCGGCAGGGTTTGGTGTTACCTGCGGCAAAATTGCTTCGGTTCTGCGCTCATCCGTCGGAGGCTGGACAGCCGGGAAGGGTGAAGCAGTGGGGAAGACCGCTGCCGAAGCTGTCGGCATGGGGCTTTCGGGCGCTTTTGTCGGCGTGGGTACAATGTTAGAGGTTGTGTAATTTTGCGTCAGCAATGCGGCCGATACGCAAATGATCAATGCGGCCGCACACACGGCGGCACGGCGTACGGAAATGCGAAGGGTGGTGCGTTTGGTTTTTTGATTGGCTTTTTCTGCCGCAGTCTGTAAAATTTTTGCTTTCAGCTCGTCAGAAACGGTGAGTTGATCCATTGCTTGTTTATATTTTTTACTCAAAGTCGTACGCCTCCTTTAATTCTTTTTTTAAGGTTTCCCGTGCCCGATGCAGCAGTGAACGGACGGTTGCTTCATTTTTGCCCAATATTTTTGCAATTTCCGGTGTGGAATAGCCCTCGTAATAGTACATGTGCACGACAAGACGGTAATCGCGCCCCAGCTTCATCACGGCCTGCAAAACGTCCGTATCGGTATGATAGTCGTCGCAAACACCGACCTCTGCCGCATCGTCTATCGAGCATTTGTTGCGGTTCCAAAATACATTCAACTTGTTTTTGCACAAATTAACGGTCGTGCGCAAAAGCCAGGCTTTTTGGTGCGCCTTGTCATTCCACACCGGATTTTTTTCAATCACTTGCATAAAAACATCCTGTACAATGTCCTCGGCATCTGCCTTATTTTTTAAATAGGTATAGGCCAAACGTAAAATCATGTTGCCGTATGTATCGACATGTGCGGCTATATCATTTTGCTGCATGGTTTAACAGACACCTCCGAACGTTGTTATGCTATATGGGTCAAAAAGGATTCGGCGAATTTATGCAATGCTTTCGATGAGTTGGGTCAATTCGGCATCAGTCAGGCCGCCGTCGGCGTAAAGCGAATACGTAAACGTACCGTCCGTCCAAACCGCGCTGATGGTCTTTTCGGCCTTGCGCACGGTTACATCCCAATCAGCAATCTTTTGTGTTTTCACATCGGTATAAACGTTATAATCGCCGCTGATGTCGTCTTTGCCCTGTGTCATACGATAGCGGATTTCGCTGCCATCCTTTTCATAGGCAAGGTCAAGCGTTTCGGCAGCAATCGTCCCGATATACTGTAAGGAATAGCCTTCGGGCAGCTTTTGCGGCACGGCTGTTGTAAAAGAAAGTACCTTTTTTGCATCTTCTAAGGTTTTGTATTCTACAAGGGGATTGGGAATTTGTGTATTTTCACCTTTTTTGTCGCCCTTATCATATTCTTTAAAGGTAATGACGTTATCCTTTACGGTGTAGGCATCATCGCAGTACAGAATATTAAACATCTCGGCCGGAACATAGGTGATGCCGTCCTTCAAAACGGGAGCCTGACCCAGCGGTGTCGGGGCGCTCATGCCGATCATTTGAGAGGAGGCCATATAATAACTGTCGCGGCCGATGGTCACAGCGGTTTTAACAACCGTATTGTCCAAATCAACTTCGGCATTTTGAGCGTCCCAAGTGACGGTAAAGCCCAAGCTCTCCGCTACACGGCGCAGGGGCAGCATCAAATGCTTGCCTTCGGTGTAAACGGTGTTTTGGCCTAAATCCAGCTTGGTATCCTGAATCGTTACCTGATAAGGCGCTGCGGCGGTCAGCATAACATCCTCTTGTGCATATGCGGCGCTTGCGGCACCGGCGGCCAATAAACTGCAAGTTAACATGGTACTGATTAATTTTTTCATAACGCAAAACTCCTTTATTTTGTATTTGTTTTTTTGTGTCCTTTTTGAGGTCCTCACTTATAAAACAAATGAAAAAAGGAAAACGTTGCAGGTTTTTCAAAAAAATTTAATTTTTTTGC
>UQYH01000062.1 GCA_900545185.1 uncultured Eubacteriales bacterium
TCACCGCGCCAGCCCTTTATAGGAGCGGTTTTTGCGGTACACGCCCGCGAAAACCGCATTTTTAAGTCAGAGGGGGAATCCCCTCCTCTGACAACTCCCCGGGTTGGATTATAATATAGTTTTTCGACAGCCTGAAGCAGCCTCCGCAACACAATGTTGCGGAAGCTGCTTTTGTATGCTCATATATTGCATTAACAATAATGATATTTCTTTCTTTTGGCAAAGATGAAAAGAACCGATATAATGCAGGCAAACACCTCTGCTGCGGTAATCGCCCACCAAATGCCGTCCACATCAAAGAAAATCGGCAAAATCAATACGGAAAGCGTTTGAAAAACCATCGTCCGCAAAAATGAAATTGCCGCTGATACGCCGCCGTTGTTCAATGCCGTAAAGAAGGATGACGCAAAAATATTGAATCCCGACAAAATAAACGAATACGCAAACAGGCGGAAGGCATGCTCTGTCAGCGCAAACAACTCCGGATGTTTCCCCACAAAAACATACGAAAGGGGCGTAGCCAAAAGCTGTGCCAATACCATCAAGACCACTCCGGAGGCACTCATTAATATAACGCTTTTGCGCAGCATGTTTTTTAGTTCACTGTAATTTTCCGCACCGTAATGATACCCGATAATCGGCGCGCTGCCAATGGCGTAACCGATCGAAATGGCGATAAACACAAATTGCACATACATTAAAACGCCATAAGCCGCAACGCCGTTTTCGCCCACCAAACGCATCAGCTGAAAGTTATACAGCATGCTGACGAGCGACATGGAAATATTACTCATCAGCTCTGATGAACCGTTGGCGCAGGCCATTAAAATAGGCTTCACTTCAAGCCTTGTCCGCTTTAAATGCAATAGACTGCTGTTTTTTCGTGAAAAATACAACAACGGCAGAATGCCACCCACGCACTGACTGATGCCCGTTGCAACCGCCGCACCGACAACGCCCCAATGAAACCCGGCAATAAACAGCGCATCCAAAATCATATTGGTAACACCGGCTGCCACGGTTGCCAAAAGACCGAGACGCGGCTTTTCAGCCGTAATTAAAAAGCTTTGAAACACATTTTGCAGCATAAACGCCAAATTAAAAGCCAAAACCGCACGGCCATAGCGAACGCAGTCATCAATCATGCTGTCCGTTGCACCTAGCCGGTAAGATATCGGTTTGATAAAGATAACACCGATGCATGTTAAAACAACGCCCAGCATAATCGTTATATACACCATCATGGTAAAATAACGGTTGGCCTTCATCGTATCGCCTTCGCCCAAGGTTTTGGCCACAAGCGCACTGCCGCCCGTACCGATCATAAATCCGATGCCGCCCAAAATCATAATAAACGGCATAACAAGGTTAATGGCCGCAAACGCCGTTTTGCCGACAAAATTAGAAACAAACAAGCCGTCCACCACGCCGTAAATAGACGTAAAAACCATCATAACAATAGACGGAAGCGTAAACCGCAGCAGCTTGCGGTATGTGAAATGATCTGATAATTGAATCCTCATAGTAACCTCTCATATTTATCGTATTGTACATAACCCGTATAGCCTAAAAAACGCCCTGCTCTGCCTGTGTATCGCAGGTTCAGAGCAGGGCGGGCATACATTCGGTTTACCTGAATATTGTAAAAAACAAAATAACCAAAATGCCCAAAATAATCCGATACCATCCAAACACTTTAAAATCGTGTCGCTTGACATAATCTACCAAAAATTTAACTGCCGCCATAGATACAACATAGGCAATGACCATAGCCGTAAGCAAAAGACCCCATTCGGCTCCGGTCATTATGTAATCGTTCGTGATAAGCTTTAAAAAGCTGACACCGAACATAACCGGAATGGCCAAGAAGAAGGAAAATTCAGCCGCAATCTCGCGTGAGCAGCCTAAAATCATAGCGCCCAAAATCGTTGCACCCGAACGCGATGTGCCCGGTATAATAGAAAGCACCTGAAATAACCCAATCCCAAGCGCGGTTTGATATGTCATATCCTGCATGGACTGAATTTTGGGGCGGCGCTTTTTGTTTTCGATTAACAAAAATGCAATACCATACACAATCAGTGTCGCACTGACAACATACCAATTTTCAAAATGCGCCATCAGGCTGTCCAGCAAAAGACCGATGACGGCTGCCGGGATGCAGGCCGCGACAACCTTAAACCACATTTGCCAGGTTGCCTGTTTTTCGGCCTTTGACTTACACGGCGAAAAGGGATTCAGCTTGTGGAAATACAGGGTAACAATCGCCAAAATAGCACCCAGCTGAATGACATATAAAAATACATCCGTCGTAAAAAAACCTTCTGTTTTCATGATTTCGTTTACCAAAATCATATGACCCGTACTGCTGATGGGCAGCCATTCGGTAATGCCCTCCACAATACTTAAAATCAGCATTTTGATCCATTCCACAGGTCTAGTCCTCCTAACGGTCTTGCTGTGCTAAGCGAATGTAGGAAAGAATCGTTTCTACACTGCCTGCAACACCAAGCTTTGCACTGTTAATACACAAATCGTAGTTTTCTACCGCATTCCATTTTTGGCCAGTGTAATAGTTATAAAAGTGTGCTCGTTTTTTATCGGTTTTTTCAATCAAGCCTTCGGCTTTTTCCGCATCCAGCTTATAAATACGCTGCACACGTTCTATGCGCTTCGGCAGGTCTGCATACACAAACAAATGAAATGAATTGGGTTTGTCTTGCAAAACATAATCCGCACAACGGCCGACAAAAACACAAGAGCCTTTTTCAGCCAGTTCGGAAATAACATTCGACTGAATTTGAAAAATGGTTTCGTTCATATTCATCATAGACATGCCCGAAAGTGCAGTTGCAGGCGCATATGCCCCCAGCGCAACGGAATATAAAAAGCTGGAAATCGTCCGCTCGTCTGCTTTTTTAAACAAATTCTCGTTTAAACCGCTTTTTTTGGCTGCTTCTACGATAATTTCCTTATCGTAAAACGGTATAGAAAGCGCCTCGGCTACACCCTTGGCAATTTCATGGCCGCCGCTGCCGAATTGTCGTCCGATGGTGATAATGGTCGTTTGTTCAGTCATGTAAAACACCCCTTCATTATTCAATATGCAATTCTTGTATACTTCATGACAGGTATTTCTATCGGTTATAGCAGGTTTTCAACAAGGGGCTGAAAGCCCCGTCAGAAGGCGTTTTCGGTAGGTGAATGTATCCCCTGCCGGGAAAATTAAGCGAAATCCGCCGCCCATCCGGGCGGCAGATATCTTAATTTAGTCTATAACTGCGATTCATCATAATGAGCACGTACACCGCCGATGAACTTCGGCCTGGTACGGGCACACAAAATCCGTGCCTTGCCGATCATATCCAAGCTCAGTCGCACCGGCACGGCAACAGGCCGCAGCTGCATGCCGATTAACGTACCGCCGATGTCCAGTCCGCAAGCAGCGCGTACACCCTCAACAGCCACCGGGTCTTTCATATTTTGGTATGCCGTTGTCGCAAATGAGCCGCCGGCCTTGGGCTGCGGCACAACATTGACCGGCTCATAGCCAAAGCGTTCTGCGGCTTCTCTTTCCAAAATAACCGCGCGGTTTAAATGCTCACAGCACTGCGCGGCAAGGTAAATCCCCTGCTCTGCAAGCTGCGGTGCAATGCCCTGCCACAAGACGCCTGCTATATCAAAATTAGAGCCTTTTCCGATTTTGGCGCCGTCCACCTCGCTGGTCGAGCAGCCAACGACAAACAGATCCCCTTTTTTCAGCTTTGCCGCTTCAAGCAGTTCGCGCACAGCCTGTTCGGCTTGCTTTGTTAAATCCTCATACATGTATGATGCCCTCTTTCTGTATTAAAAACGTATTTGCTGTTTCAGCCGGAGCTTATCCAGCGCCAAGCCAAGCACGACATATAAAATGCTGCTGGCTACCCATTGAATTAAATTACCCGTGATGGAATACACCGGTGTAATCCAGTTGCCGTATAAAAAGCCCTCGGCTACGTAATATCCCGCTACTGTAATCGCCACGGCGCCAAAAAGCGCCATATAGTTTCTTTTGTTTAAAATGGTTGCGCCCTTTGCGGTAAAGCAAAGCGCAATCAGCGCCTTAATGACAAGCGTCCACGGTGCCCACAGTGCTGCACCGGATAACAGGTCTGCCAGCGCGCCGCCCAAAGCAGCTGCCGCACAGGCGTATCCTGTCGGCAACAGGCTGGCTCCCAAAAAGATGATTGCATCCCCAATGTGCACATAGCCCTGACCGCCGAACAGCGTCATGGGAATATGGAATATGTAGGCCGTTGTAACCGCCGTTAAGGCTGCTATCACAGCGCTCATTGTAACTTTTAATGCATTCTGTTTCATTGTAAAAACATCCTTTCGTACGGGTATCCCCTTAGTTTTACAGTATTGTACCATAAAATGACACGAAAGGCAAGCAGCGGAAACGAAAACACGCAAAAAAACGCAAACTATGTTGCTTTTTAGCGCATACACACAGCAGTTTCAATGAAAGTTATACCGTTACCTCTGCAAACGTAAACGGCACAAGCTTTTTTAGGTCACTCGGCGCCACCTCAACCTGATAGCCGATTTTTCCGCCGCTGAACAAAATGGTATCAAAGGCTTCGGCGCTCTTGTCTACCACCGTAGTAAACAGTTTTTTCATGCCGATGGGCGAGCAGCCGCCGTGAATATATCCCGTCAGCGGTAAAAGGTCCTTGGATTTTAACATATCCACCGCCTTATCGCCCACCGCCTTGGCCGCTTTTTTAAGATCCAGCTCCCCGGCAACGGGAATGACAAAAACATAGTGTGCACCGCTTTTGCCGACCGTAACCAAGGTTTTAAACACCTGCGCCGGGTTTTGGTTTAAAACAGCCGCCACCTCCGTACCGCTGATGGCCTCGGCCGATGCGTAGCTATAGTGCTTATATTCAATTTTTGCCTGATCCAAAAGGCGCATAACATTTGTTTTTTCGCCTTTATCCTTACCTGCGTGCTTTGCCATGCTGTAACCTGCCTCACTCTTTGCAATAACTTCATTTCTGTATATATTGTACCATATAAATACAAATAATGCAATGTTTGATAATAAAAAATTAAGATGTATAAAAGGACTGCCGCAAGTAAAAATTGGCACGCAGCAGTCCTTTTGTTTTATCGTATATTAAATTTGCGAAAATGCACTTTCCAGCGCCGCAACCACGGTTCTGCCATATTCCGGTGTTGCCATTTCATTTGGTTCACCGCGAACCATTTTCACAAACTCACACAATTGATCTTCTATCAGTGCCCCCTGATCATCAGTCACCTGTTTCAGCGGTTCACGTCCTTCGGCAACCCATAAAAATGCGCCGCCTTGAATCCACGCCGTACCGTTTGTAAAATAAAAATAAGCATCGTATTGCGTTGGCACGTGACATCCGCAGTATGTGAAAGCACCCGTTACCCCTTCGGAAAACTGCACCAAAACCTGTGCTGTGGCTTCTATCGTGTCATCCGTCAAAAAATTATTGGCCTGAGCCGTTACTCTTTCCGGCACAAGATCCGCAGTATACATCATTTTGTCCAGCGTGTGCGCACCATAATTCATTAAAATGCCGCCGCCTGCCTGCTTTTTGTTTAAAAACCACTTGGGGCGGTTGGTAAAGTAATCTATGTTTCTCGTTTCGGTAACGGCACAAAGACGGCCGAGCCGATTTTCGCGTATGAGTTGGCGCAGCTTGCGGTAACAGGGATAATAGCGCTGTACATGCCCGACACCCAGCGGTGTGTTTGTACGCTTGGACGCATCAATCATGGCATCACATTCCGCCGCCGTATTGGCCATCGGTTTTTCTATCAGGGTGGGTATACAATGCTCTAAAAAATAAACCGTTACCTCCTTATGCAAAAAATGCGGCAGGTTTAAAATCACCGCATCCAGTGTTTCCTGCTCCTGCATGGTTTTATAATCCGTATAAATATGCGCATTGGTACCGGCTGTCAGCGCCTCTGCCTTTTCAACCACCAAATCACAAACAGCTGCCAGCTCGCAGTCTTTGTTTTTGACAATGGCTTCTTTGTGCGATTTGCCGATAGCACCGGCACCTACAAGACCTATCCGAATCATTTTTCTGCCTCCTTAAGCAAAATTGTTTTGTTTTCCCGTAATGATATTTCTATTGCATTGCTGACGATTACAGAGCGCAAAAGCCCGTCCGATTCATCACCCTCGCCCGTCTGCACAGCCTGTAAAAACCGTTCGCATTGATAAACATCAAGCCCACCCAATTCAACCGGTTTCATAAAGGTTGTACCGTCTTCAAAATAAATACCTGCATGCAGGCCGCCATAGGCCGATGCATAGTTCATGATAACGGGAAAATCACGGTAGGCGGCCGTCACCACAACCTGCTCCCCCGCCTGAACAGCCGTAACCGATTGCACATCATCGCCGAATAGGCGCAGCATTTCTCCGATTAAATGATGTGAATAAAAATGCAAACCGCCGTAAGGACTGTTGATGTTCATAGGGAAAGAGATATAGCCGGACAAAATCCGACGCCCCTTTTCCGTTTCCTGTTTTAACTCCGTCAGCGCCTGCGCATATTTTACATAGCTGCCGCCGCAAAGCAAAGAGCCGCTTTTGCGCGCCGCTGCAATCAGTGTTTTCGCATCCTGCACCGTACAGGTAAACGGCTTATCCACAAAAACAGGCAAACCGGCTTCAACAAACGGCAGGGCGCAGGCCAAATGCCGATTGCCGTTGCGCTGCAGCACAAAAACGGCCTCTGCCTTCCCTAACAAGTTCTCCGGCTTTTTCGCTACAAAATCAATGTTTTGCGATGCTGCAAGCGCCGCCGTTTCCTCTGCGTTATCGCCATACAGTCCGACAATTTCCACATCGTAATTGCCGCTGTTTAATATTTTGCAAATCCCCAACGCATGCCCGTTTTTCGCACCGCCGTCCGCGCCGAGAATCCCGATTTTTAACATTCCGTCACTCCCCTTTTAGACATTAGGGAGAAAAGCCCCATATGCCTAAGCTTGTATATACTGTAAAATAATATCCGTTACGTGCTCGCAGCGTTTTATCACTTCTTTTTTCCCGTTCAGCTCGGCACCCATAATTAACGCCATGGTATAAATGTTAGAGAAATACGAATAGCAAAACATGTTAATGGAAACAATCAGTTCTTCCACATCCAGTCCCTTGCGGAACACGCCTTCCTCCATGCCCTGGCGCAGCACACGGCGCAAAAGATCAATGGATATGCCCTTTGCATGCACAGCCTCAGACTGCTTTAAATAGGCCGCTTCGTTTAAGTTTTCCCACATAACCATTTTAACAAAGGTCGGATTTTCATACAAAAACAAAAACGCATGATGAATAATGTTCCGCACGGCGGAAACGCAGTCCGTCTCCTTATCCAAAAGATCCTTTTCCCGTTCGGCCAAGCGTTTATACACTGTATCCAAAACCGCAATATAAAGCTTCTCCTTGCTGCCGTAATAGGCATAAATCATTCGCTTGTTCACACCGGCCGTTTCGGTAATCTCGTCCACGCGCGCACCGTAAAAGCCTTTTTCGGCAAAAGCCGCCTCGGCTGCTTCTAAAATTTTTTGTTTTGTAATGTCCGATTTTTTCATCCTTATTTCCTCAGCTTCGCTTCTATTTTTCTGGCTGTTTGGGTCGCTGCAATGCCGCCCTGCGCCGTTTCCTTTAACGATTCATGCATCATGCAGCCCACGCTTTGCATGGCCTCGATAACTTCATCGGCACAAATAACGCTGGTAATGCCTGCCAATGCCAGTTCGGCCGAATTAAGCGCAAGCACCGCACCGGAGGCATTGCGTTTCACGCAGGGCACCTCTACAAGACCGGCTACGGGATCGCAAACCAAACCCATAACAGCTTTTAAGGCAATGGCGCATGCGTGTGCACAAGCTGTCGGGCTGCCGCCCATTAATTCCACCGCTGCCGATGCTGCCATAGCTCCGGCACTGCCGCATTCTGCCGCACATCCGCCCTGTGCGCCGGATAGGCTGGCGTTTTGTGCAATCACCATACCCACCGCACCGGCGTTCACAAGCCCTCGCGTCAGTTCTTCATCCGAAAAGCCCTTTGTTTCGCCAAGCGCAAGCAAAACGCCCGGCAAAATACCGCACGACCCGGCCGTCGGCGCCGCCACAATACGTCCCATACAGGCGTTATGCTCTGCAATGGCCAACGCATACACCGCCGCACGATGCGCCACCGATCCCAAAAGACCCGAAGGGTGCGATGCAAGCTTTTGCGCCATACCGCCCGAAAGGCCGCTGGCCGATTGAATCTCCTTCATGCCGTTTTCCGCACTGCTCCGCATAACCAAAAGATTTTGCCGCATTTTGTCAAGCAACGCTTCCTGCGTTGTTTTCATGCTGTCCGCTTGCAGATACAGCGCCATAGAGGACAGAGAAAGTCCGCGTTTTTCCGCTTCACTTGCCAATGCATCCAAAGATTTCATTTCTTCTAACATAACCCTCTCCATTCCGCCGCTTTGCATCGGCACATAATTCGTCAAATTCTAAGTACACAATATGCCTAAGCGCCCAGCGGCGGTATCGTTATCACCTTGCGGATGTTGTCAACCCCGCGCAATTCCTGCTGCAAAAGCGGACTAACGCTTTGGTCTGTCTCAATGACCATAACGGCTTCCTTGCCCTCTCCCTTACGGAACACGCGCATAAATGCTATGTTAATGCTATGACGGGCAAATACGGCTGTAATGTCTGCAATCACACCGGCACGATCCCTGTTAAAAATAACCGTTGTATCATATTCGGCCGTAAAAAGCACCTCGCCGCCGTCAATTTCCACAACGTTCACCACACCGGCGCCCACCGATCGCACAACGACGCAAACCGTCTCACCGTCCGCCCCTGTCAGTTCAATCCGTACCGTGTTGGGATGGCCGACATCCTTTTCCGATGTTGCAAAGGTAAATGCAAGGCCGCGCGCCTTGGCATGTGTAAAGCTGTCGCGAATCCGCTCGTCATCCAGCGAAAAGCCCAAAATACCGCCGATAATAGCTCTGTCTGCCCCGTGACCTGCATAGGTTTTGGCAAATGAGCCGTAAAGCGTAATGTTTGCCCGTACGGGCTCTGCGTCAAGCAGATGTCTGGCAACCAGCCCTGCGCGTGATGCGCCTGCCGTATGAGAACTGGAGGGACCGATCATCACCGGCCCGATAATATCAAAGAGATTCATGCCGTTTTAAAAACTCCTTCACAAAATAATCATCTGTTAAATGAGGATACATGCGGCAAATCCGATCAATTTCTTCCGACTGCCCCTCCGAAAGGACTTCTTTGGGGTTTAAACACCAAATGCCTTTTAAAAGTCCCTGTCTGTGCAAAATTTCATGAATACCGGGAATACAACCGGCAAAATTGTGCGCCGCATCAAAAATCACACCGTTGGCATCCGTAATTTCGGCTGCCAGCGTTAAAAGCTCCGGTGTTGCCTTTTGATTCTGCAAACGGGGAAAAAGTTCTGCCACCGCATGTGTCCAAACGCACCAGTGTCCCAAAAGGCCGCCTGCGAAGCGCTTCGTTACGGTTTTTCCGTCCTTTGTAAAGGCATATTCCGTCAAAAGATCGACGACAATGTTATCATCGTTACCCGTATACAGGGCAATTTCATCACTGCGCGAAGAAAAAGCGCAGGCACGGACAACATCCTGGGTTAAATATCGGTTAAACGGTGCACATTTAATGGCAACCACATTGGGGATTTCGCAAATCTGCTCCCAATATGTATAAGAAAAAACACGGCCGCCGACAGAAGGCTGCAAATAAAAGCCAATCACGGGCATTTCGGCCGCAACCGCCTTGGTGCGCTCAATCAAATAGGCCTCGTCACAATCGCCCAAACCGCCGGGACTTAAAAGTACCGCGTCATAGCCGATTTCACGCGCCAGGCGTGCTTCGGCAACCGCCTGCTCAATTTTGCCGCAAACACCGGCAATGCGGACAACGGTTTTGCCCGTTTCGGCTTCATAAGCCGCAATTTCCGATGCCACGGTTTTCAGCACGGTTTCAAACAAATTAACCTCCGGGTCACGGATTTCAAATTGTGTGCTGTGCACAGCCGTTGCAATGCCGCCTGCCCCGGCCTCCATATAATACCGCGTTAAAAGGCGCTGACGCGCTTCGTCAAACTGTCTGTTTTCGTCCAGCGCCAGCGGCGTTGCCGGAATCACCGTGCCGCGATGTAAAATATCTAATGCTGCTCGTTTCATATACTCATCTCCTTATAATATATCATGTTTTGTTCCTTTTGTAAAGAACTTAATAGCTGCCCTTGCGTTCTTCAAAATGGGTCGGCTTGCCCAGCGCACGGCCGCCGTCTAATATCCACTCTGCCTGCCAGCGGATTAAGGTACGAATGCTTACGGCAGGATACCCAAATGTCTCCATCGCCTCGGCCGAATCGTTTAAATATGCATCGTTGCCCGGCTCACCTTCAAAAATCGGTTCTTTGCTCAATATTTTTCCAAGCATTTTGGCCGCCTTTTGAATCGAAACGGTCTCAGGCCCCGTTACGTTCATAATTTTTGCCGGGGATTCGGCATGCAAAAGGCCGCGAATGGCAATTTCATTGGCGCTGCCCTGCCAAATACAATTTAAAACAGGGGTTGCAATCGAAATTGGTTCGCCCTTCATAATTCTGTCTGCCATGTCATACAACACACCGTAACGTAAATCCACGGCAAAGTTTAAACGATACATAAAAATTTTGGTACCGTAGTGATTCGCCGCGTATTCAAAAGCACGCTCACGCGCCAGACAGCTCATGGTGTATTCACCAATCGGGCCGACTTTATCCTCCTCACTGCAACCGCCGCCGGAGAGGGGCACAATGGGATAAATATTGCCGGACGAGAACACGACAATATTCGACTTTTGAAACTTTTCGGCCACAAAGGCAGGCAGGGTTGCGTTCATCGCCCAGGTTTTCCATTCCGAACCATCGGTGCCGAATTTGCGCCCGGCCATATAAATAATATTTTCCGTTTCGGGCAGTGCGCGAAGCTGTTCGGTATTTAGCAGGTCGCAGCTGATGGTTTCAACGTTGTTTTTGTGCAAAAGCTCCGTTGCAATCGGATCTGTAAAGCGCGATACGGCAATCACCCGTTTTTGCACACCGGCCTTTTCAATTGCATTTTTGGCCAAAATACACAGGGTCGGCCCCATTTTACCGCCTGCGCCCAGCACCATAATATCGCCCTTAATTTTTTTCACATCCTCAACCAACGCGTCCGACGGGGTGGTTAACAATGTATCCAGCTTTTCCTCAGTCCACATATGAATACGCCTCCGTTTTAAAAAAGTAAGTAACTATATAGTTATTTTATCATTGGATTTTGACTTTGTCAAGGGGTTTATATCATTTAAAATATAATTTGCAGAGGTGCGGCTATGCTCTGCCGCAAAGCAACCCTTTATTGTAAGCAGGGGCATCCCCGATAGCGTCCCTATTTTCTAACACGCTAAATACAACCCGATCCGAAAAATAGAAATTTATCATTCCCCGTTGTGAGATGTGTATAAAATAACCCAAATTCGGTAAAAATAGGCTTTACAAAAGGCTTTGAAAGAAAGGTGAAGATAAGTCAAATGAATGAAATGTTTTGTTTTCAATGTCAGCAAACCGCACATAACACCGGCTGTACCGGCAAAGCCGGTGTCTGCGGCAAAACCGCCGAAAACGCCAATCTGCAGGATGAATTGACCGGTTCTATGATTGGTCTTGCCGAAGTCATGCAAAAAGCACAAAATCCCAAAAGAGGCTATGAATTAATTATAAAAGGCCTTTTCACAACCATAACCAATGTCAATTTTAACTGCGAAACCGTTGCCGCCCTGGCGCGCGAAGTACAAGACGAGGCACAACAGATATCCGGCACGGGCTGCCGTGTGTACGATATGAAAAAAGTATGGTACACGCAAGAAGATTTGCGCTCAGTAAAATCGCTGATTTTATTCGGCCTGCGCGGTATGGCGGCCTACGCGTATCATGCCATGGCGCTCGGCCGCACCGATGATGAAGTAAACCGCTTTTTTGTGGAGGGGCTTTGCGCCGTCGGGTCTGAAAAATCGTTTGAAGAGCTGCTGCCCCTGGTAAAAAAGGCCGGTCTTGTTAATTTAAAATGCATGCAGCTTTTGGATGAAGCCAACGCAGGCACATACGGCGCACCGCAGCCGACAGAGGTGCCCCTGACCATTGAAAAGGGGCCGTTTATTGTTGTCAGCGGCCACGATTTGCACGACTTAAAGCTGCTTTTAGAGCAAACAAAGGATAAAGGCATTAACATTTACACACACTGCGAAATGCTGCCTGCACACGGCTATCCGGAGCTGAAAAAATATAAGCACCTAAAGGGCAATTTCGGCACTGCCTGGCAAAGCCAGCAAACCGAGTTTCATAACATTCCTGCGCCGATTCTGTTCACAACCAACTGCTTGATGCCCGTTCGGCAAAGCTACTGTGACAGGGTGTTCACAACCTCCATCGTCTCTTATCCCGAATTGCAGCACATCGGCGAGGATAAGGACTTTACCCCCGTGATTCAAAAGGCGCTGGAATGCGGCGGCTATAAGGAGGATACGCCCATGACGGGTATCAACGGCGGCAACACGGTAACAACCGGCTTTGCGCACCATGCCATTCTGTCGCATGCCGGCGAGATTGTCAATTTGGTCAAAAACGGCAGCCTGCGGCATATTTATTTAATCGGCGGCTGCGATGGCGCTGCCCCCGGCCGAAGCTACTATACGGAATTTGCCAAAAAAACGCCGATGGATACCTTAATTTTAACATTGGCCTGCGGCAAATATCGTATTAACGATTTGGATTTAGGTACAATCGGCGGTTTTCCCCGTATTATGGATGTCGGTCAGTGTAACGATGCCTACAGCGCCATTACGGTCGCCACGGCGCTGGCCGATGCATTTGGCTGCGGCGTGAACGAACTGCCGCTCAGCATGGTACTTTCGTGGTACGAGCAAAAAGCCGTTTGCATTTTGCTGACCTTGCTGGCACTGGGGATTCAAAACATCATTTTAGGCCCCACCCTGCCGGCCTTTATCTCGCCCAATGTGCTTTCGTATTTGAGCGAAACGTATAACCTATCTGCCATCACCTCACCCGAAGCAGATTTGGCACGTACGATGTAAACCATAATAGCCGTTTATATGAATATGCGTAGGGGCGGAGATTTATTCCGCCCCTATGGCTATTTAATATAATTGTGTCAATTTTTTAGGCATGAAATCGTATTTAAAATCCGTAGGGAACGACCTATGTGTCGTTCCTAAAAAAATACAAAACATAAAAGAGGAACGACACATAGGTCGTTCCCTGCAAGTGCTATATAAAATGTTAAAATCATATTGAACAGCCGGAGCTATGGCTTCATAGGAGATAAAGAAAAGTTCCAAACAAACAAGCCAATTTTTTCTGCATAAGTATTATGCTTCACTGCATCTGCACTGCCACATTGTCTTTCGCGTTCCGGCTGTTCCCTTCCTTTTTATTCTTTCATTCTCTGCTGTTCTATATATGCGCTGGGCGAAAGACCGGTTTGTTTTTTAAACAA
>UQYH01000063.1 GCA_900545185.1 uncultured Eubacteriales bacterium
TTCCCAAAGCTGCGCTGAACATTTGTTTATTTTTAGCAGAAAGCAAAGCTGTCCTCTCTTATTTTTATGTAATTTTTCATTCTTTCGCACTATTATAGCCGAATTGTTATGAATTAAACAAGAAAAGCCTTGCAATATCAGCCAATATTTGTTATAATAACGAAGGAAACTACGCAGAGCACAGCCGTTTTGCGGCAAAGGAGACAGACTATGAGCTATCAGCTGCACAACTGCACAATATGCGAAAAACAAGAAATTGCACCGCATATCGTATCCATGTGGATTCAAAACGGCGTTTTGGCAAACGCCGCCCGTCCCGGACAGTTTTTACATATAGAATGCGGTGACGCAACCGCCATGCCGCTGCGCCGTCCCATCAGCATTTGCGAGGCAAACGGCGACAGGCTGCGCATTATTTTTGAAGTAAAAGGCAGGGGCACAACCGCACTTGCGCAAAAAGAAGGCACTCTCAGCGTGCTGGGACCTTTGGGGAACGGTTTTTTAGCGGATAACGCCGCGCACTTTTGCCGCCCGGCCATCATCGGCGGCGGAATCGGTGTCTACCCCCTTTTGTTTTTAGCACAAAAATTAAAGGACGCAAATGTATATCTCGGTTTTCGGACGAAAGAGCTTGTAACGCTGGAATCGGAATTTAAAAGCGCCGCAGCCTCTCTTTCACTTTCAACCGATGACGGCACCTACGGCCGCCACGGTTTCGCATTGGAGGCTTTAGAGGCCGATTTGCCCGAAAAGCAATTTGATATTTTGTATGCCTGCGGCCCCAAGCCCATGCTGCGCGCCGTAAAGGCCTTTGCCGAAGCGCATGCCCTGCCCTGTCGGCTTTCGCTGGAAGAACGGATGGGCTGCGGCATCGGTGCCTGCTTGACCTGTAGCTGCGAAACGCCCGAAGAGGGGGCGACCAAATATAAACGTGTGTGCCGCAACGGCCCCGTTTTTTGGGCAGAGGAGGTTATTTTATGACGGATATGAGGGTTAACATCGCCGGTGTGGAGCTTGAAAACCCGATTATTGCCGCCTCCGGCACATTCGGATTCGGACGCGAATACGGTGAGTTATATGATTTAAGCGAACTGGGCGCTATTTCGGTGAAAGGGCTGACCAAAACACCGCGCGCCGGAAATCCGCCGACAAGAATTACGGAAACGCCGAGCGGTATTTTAAACAGCGTTGGCCTGCAAAATCCCGGTGTGGATGCCTTTATACAAAACGAAATTCCCTTTTTGCGGCAATATCGCTGTAAAATTATTGCCAACATGGCCGGCAGCACCTTTGCCGATTATTGCGAGATGGCCGAAAAGCTTTCGGATGCCGATGTGGATATGCTGGAGATGAACATATCCTGTCCCAATGTGAAAGCCGGCGGTGCAGCCTTTGGTACAAACCCGGATACGGTGCTGAAAATCACATCTGCCGTCCGTCGGTACGCCAAACGGCCTTTAATTGTGAAGCTATCGCCGAACGTGGCCGATATTACCGAAACAGCCAAAGCGGCCGAGGCCGGCGGTGCCGATGCGCTTTCCTTAATTAACACATTAACGGGTATGGCCATTGATGCCAAAACACGGCGGCCGATACTGGCTAACATCATCGGCGGTCTTTCCGGCCCATGCGTAAAGCCCGTGGCGCTGCGCATGGTATATCAGGTTTATAACGCCGTAAATCTCCCGATCATCGGTATGGGCGGCATTGCAAGCGGTACCGATGCAGCCGAATTTTTGCTGGCCGGCAGCACGGCCGTATCCATCGGCACAGCTAACTTTACCAATCCATATGCCTGCCTTACGATCCGCGATGAGCTGCAGGCGTATATGAAATCGCAGGGCGTTCATACTATACATGAATTAACCGGCGGTTTACAAATATAATTTAGTTATACAGATATAAGGTAGGAGGATACACATGAAAGAACTTACACTGGATTACAGCAAGGCCTTCAATATATCGGCCGACGAACTGGCAAACATGGCCGGTCAGGTGAAGGACGCACACGAAAAACTGACGAACAAAACCGGCGCAGGCAACGACTTTTTGGGTTGGGTCAATCTGCCGAACGAATATGATAAGGCCGAATATGCACGCATTAAGGCGGCTGCCGAAAAAATTCAAAAAACAGCCGATGTATTAATCGTAATCGGCATCGGCGGCTCTTATTTGGGCGCCAAGGCTGCCATTGATTTATTTACAAACAGCTTTTACAACATGCAGGACACAGCCGACCGTAAAACGCCGCAGATTTTCTTTGCAGGCAATTCCATCAGCTCGACTTATTTATCCGATTTATATAATCTGGTGAAGGATAAAGATATTTGCTTAAACGTCATTTCCAAATCAGGCACAACAACAGAGCCTGCCATTGCCTTCCGCGTATTTAAGGAGCTTGTAGAACAAAAGTACGGCAAAGAAGGCGCAAAGGATCGCATTTTTGTCACCACGGACAAGGCACGCGGCGCACTTAAAAAGCTGTCCGACCAGGAAGGCTACGAAACCTTTGTCATTGCGGATGACATCGGCGGCCGCTACTCTGTTTTAAGCGCTGTCGGCCTTTTGCCGATTGCCGTCTGCGGTGCCGATTTGGACGAGATTATGCGCGGCGCACAGGATGCATACAAAACCTACGCCAAGGATGAGCTTGCCGAAAATGTATGCTATCAATATGCCGCTCTGCGTAACATTTTGTACCGCAAGGGCAAGACCATTGAAATTATGGTCAACTACGAACCTCGTCTGCACTACTTTGCCGAGTGGTGGAAACAGCTTTACGGCGAAAGCGAAGGCAAGGATCAGCGCGGCATTTTCCCGGCAGCGGTCGATTTTTCAACCGACCTGCACTCCATGGGTCAATATATTCAAGACGGTTTGCGCAATATTTTTGAAACCGTTCTGCACGTTGGCACCCCCACGGCAGATGTGACGATTCAGGAGGATGCCGATAATGTGGACGGCCTGAACTTCTTGGCCGGCAAAACCGTATCTCATGTAAACGAAATGGCATTTTTAGGCACGGTTTTGGCGCACAATGACGGCGGCGTACCGAACCTGATTTTAAACATTCCCGAACTGAATGAATACTACTTCGGCCAGCTGGTATACTTTTTTGAAAAGGCCTGCGGCATCAGCGGTTATTTACTGGCCGTAAATCCGTTTAACCAGCCGGGCGTCGAAGCTTACAAAAAGAATATGTTTGCGCTGTTGGGCAAGCCCGGTTATGAAGACGAAAAGGCTGCTCTTTTGGCGCGGCTGCAATAATGTAGGAGGCTTTTCATGGATTACGCAAGTACAAGGAACAAAAACCTGGCTGTCAGCTCTGCCTTTGCCATTAAAACAGGCTTAGCGCCCGATGGCGGTTTGTTCATTCCCAAGGAAATTCCGCATGTATCGCAGGACGATATTATGGCGCTGACACAGATGACCTATCCCGAACGCGCCGCTTCTATTTTGGAAAAGTTTTTAACTGATTTTACCAAGGCAGAGGTTGAGGACTGCACTTACAGCGCTTATACCAAAGAAAAATTTGAAACCGATGAAATCGCACCGCTTTACAAGCTGACGGACGACATCTATTTTTTAGAACTGTGGCATGGCCCTACCTGCGCATTTAAAGATCTGGCTCTGCAAATTTTGCCGCATCTTTTACGCAAATCTGTCACCAAAACAGGCGAAACAAAAGAAATTGTCATTTTGGTTGCCACCTCCGGCGATACCGGCAAGGCCGCCCTGGAAGGCTTTAAAGATGTTGAAGGCACACGCATTATCGTTTTTTATCCCGATAAGGGCGTATCAAGCATGCAAAAACGCCAAATGGTTACACAGGACGGTAACAACGTAGATGTCGCTGCCGTAATCGGTAACTTTGACGATGCGCAAAGCGGCGTTAAGCAAATTTTCGGTGATGCTGATTATGCAGACGTACTGGAGCGGAACAATTTCATGCTGTCCAGCGCCAATTCCATTAACTGGGGACGGTTGGTACCGCAGATTGTGTACTACTTCTCTGCTTACTGCAACTTAGTTAAAAATGACGAAATTACAATCGGTGATCCGGTTAATTTCGTTGTGCCGACCGGTAATTTCGGTAACATTTTAGCTGCATATTATGCAAAAGAAATGGGACTGCCCATTCATAAGCTGATTTGCGCTTCTAACGAAAATAATGTACTGACCGATTTCATCAGAACCGGCGTGTATGATAAAAACAGACCGTTTAAAACCACCTCTTCCCCCTCGATGGATATTTTAATTTCGAGTAATTTGGAGCGGTTTTTATATCAGGCAACCGGCTGTGATGATATGCGTGTGGCAGGCTGGATGCGTGAGCTGGCCGAAACCGGACGCTATGAGGTGCCGGATGTTACCAAGGCCAAAATTAAAGAGATTTTTTACGGCGGATTTTGCGATGATGCCGCAACCCTTGACGAAATCGGTAAAACAAATCGCGAAAACGGCTATGTAATGGATACGCACACGGCTGTTGCCAAGTGTGTGTATGAGCAATATCGGGCAGAGACAGGCGACGAAACCAAAACGGTTATCGTTTCCACCGCAAGTCCGTTTAAGTTTTGCGATAAGGTGCTGACCGCCATTTGCGGAGCCGATGCCGCCGCAGGACTTGATGATTTTGCACTGCTCGAAACCTTGGCCGAAAAAGCAGAGCTGACGATTCCTGCCTCTCTGGCATCCTTAAAGACAAAGCCCATCATCTTTACCACAACCTGTGATAAAGATGAAATGTATGATGTTGTCAGCCATATGCTGAATTTATCGTAACAGGAGGCCATTATGGGAAAAAGCTGGATTTGTGCCACCATTTACACCACATCTGAAGGGATTGAACCTGTCAGCGGCTGTTTGTATCAGCTTGGCATTAACGGTCTTGAAATTGAGGACGAGACAGATTTTAAGACTTTTTTGGAAGAAAACCGCTCCGCATGGGACTATGTGGATGAAGAACTGCTGCAGCAAAAAGCCTGTGAAACAAATATCAAGATTTATGTCACAAACGACAGTGCCGGCCGCGAAACCTTAGGGGAGGTTGAGCGCAGCATGCGCAGACTTGCGACAAGCGATACCGAAGGCGCTTTCGGCAGTTTGCGGCTGGCTCTCTCCGATATGGATGAAGAAGACTGGGCCAACAACTGGAAGCAGTATTTTAAGCCTCTTTCCGTTGGTCAAAACATTTTAATTTTACCGGAATGGGAAACACAGCCTGCCGGTACGGAGGATCGAACGGTTTTCGTCATCAATCCGGGCATGAGCTTTGGTACAGGCTCGCATCATACCACACGTCTTTGCTTAGAGCGGCTGGAGCAATACATAAAGCCCGGCATGGAAGTACTGGATTTAGGCTGCGGCAGCGGTATTCTTTCTTCTGTTGCGCTTCTGCTCGGCGCTGCTTCTGCCACTGCAGTGGATATTGACCCCAACGCCGCGCATATTGCGCGCGAAAATGCACAACGTAACGGCATTCCCGATGATCGTTACCGTATTTTTGCGGGCAATGTGCTGGAGGATGAAGCTTTAATCCGCACCATTGCAGACAGGCAATATGACTTGATTTTAGCAAACATTGTGGCCGATGTTATCATTGCCTTGGCTCCAACTGTTCCGCCCTTATTAAAGGACGGCGGCACATATATCACCTCCGGCATCATCACCGAACGCGGCGATGAAGTGCTTGCTGCCTATGCCAAAACACCGTTAACCTTGCAGCACACCGCGCAAAGCGGCGATTGGCTGGCGTTTGATTACCAAAAATAAAATGTGATGTATGCTAAAGCATACTTTAAACGATTGTATTGAGTGATTTATACAATACAAAATTGATAAATAATCTAATAAAACTCTTGCAATTGTGCATGAAATTTGATATAATAATACATGCTGAGCATTAGCTCAGCCAAGAGGGTATAGCTCAGTTGGTCAGAGCGCTTGCTTGACATGCAAGAGGTCGATGGTTCAAGTCCATTTATCCTCACCATATGCCCTGTAGGCCGCTCATAGAGCGGCCTACATTTTTATGCAAAAAGATATTTTATGAAAAAGTGCCGGAAAGCTTCTGCTTTCCGGCACTTCAATTATTATGATGCACAAGATCCGTCCATCGTTTTGCACGCCGATTATCCCTGCGGCCATGGCGCACATTTCCCTTTTGTGACCAAATAGGCTTTTTCTGCCAAGCTTGCCATGGGCGAATCCGAGAGAGAATCGGAGTAAAAACGTTCCACCCGTCCTTGCGGATACAGTGCACGAAAACGCTTCACTTTTTCGGGGCCGTGACAATTTGCGCCCGTGTACTCCCCTGTCACCCGGTTGACCTCTGATGCAATAAGGCTTGAAATACCCAGCATGCGGCAAGCCGGCTGCAAAAAAAAGGTTGGCGAAGCTGAAATGATCACATCCTCCGGTTGTTGCTGTGCCAAGTAATACGGCTCTATTTTATGAAGATGCGCCGCCCAAAACACTTCCAATTCCTGCTCCATATCGGGAATATCCCTAAAATAACGGTAAAAAACCTCTTTCATTTGTGTTTTGCTGATTGTATGCAGCAGGTAATGACGCACAAAAGCGACTGCTTGTGCCGGAAGGCGGCACAAGATTTTTTTGTGCCGCCTAAGGCAAAACCAATAAAAATCACAGCTGCTGTCATCCCGATAGATTGTTTTATCAAAGTCATACACATTCATAGCTGTTTTCCTTCATCGGTTATTCTGCTGCTTGCTCGTCTGCCGCGACGGTTATGTCCTCTTCCGCTTCGGCCTTTTGCTTGCCCAGCAGTTCCGGCAATTCCATCCCGGCCATGTTAAACACCTCGTTCATCGGTGGAATGGCCTGCATCATAGAGGACAAAAAGTTAGCCGTTGTCGAGCCTTTTTCGCCGCCGTTCATGCTGTCCCAAACCGTAACCTTATCAATTTTAAGGTTAGAAATGGCCTCAACCTGAATTTTAACAAGCTCTTCCAGCTTATCGGCAATCATCAGCTTCATGGCCTTATCGGCATCACCGCCTGCGGCCTTAACCACCTCGGCCAAACCGGCTGCCTGTCGAGTTAAAATCTCCTGCATACCACGTGCCTGTGCTTCCATTTTGGCATAAATGCTGTCAGCTTCACCGCGTGCCAAACGGCGTGTTTTTTCCGCTTCTGCTTCGGCATCAATTTCCCGTTGCTGCTTTTCAATTTCCGCTTTAACCAAAACATCGGCTTTTAAGGTAGACTGCTCTTTTTCCGCACGTGCATCTTCTGCTGCCTTTTCGGCCGCATAGGCATCCTCAAGCGCTTTCGCTGCCTGAATTTTTTCAGCCGCAACCGCTACGCGCAGCGCCTCTGCTTCACGTTCACGGCGTGCCGCATCCGATGCGGCAATTTGCGCTTTGGCTTCGTTTTCACCTTTAACGGCCTCCGAATCGGCCAAAGATACTTGAATACGCTCATCACGTCCGGCCTCGGCCTCACCGATAGAACCTTCACGGTTTGCATTTGCAACCGAAATTTTCGCATCGTTAATGGCTTTTGCAGCCGCTTCTTTACCAAGCGCTTCGATGTAGCCGGATTCATCATTAATATCCGTCACGTTTACGTTAATCAACCGTAAACCAATTTTTTTCAGTTCTGTTTCCACATTGTCTGAAACCGCCTCCAAAAACTTATCGCGGTTGGTGTTAATTTCTTCGATATCCATTGTGGCGATAACCAAACGTAGCTGGCCGAAAATGATATCCTTTGCCAGTTCCTGAATTTCTGTCAGCTTTAAGCCCAAAAGGCGTTCTGCCGCATTTTGCATAACACCAGGCTCGGTTGAAATGCCAACCGTAAACCGCGAAGGCACATCAATACGGATGTTTTGCCGCGACAGAGCGTTTGTTAAATCCACACTGATGGAAATCGGCGTTAAATCCAAATACTCAAACGACTGAATCACCGGCCAAATCAAGGCCGCACCGCCGTGAATACACTTGGCGCTGCGTGATGTTCCGTCACTGTTAGAACCGACATTACCGTAAATGACCATAATTTTATCGGAAGGACACCGATGGTAGCGCGATAAAATTAACATAAATGCCGAAAACAAAATAACAACAATGACACATACTAAAATTAAAATCTCCATACCGTAAAATTCCTCCTCTTTTTTGAGTTTATTTAGGCCGCACAACCAGCACATTTCTATTGCTGGCCGCAACCGCGATGACTTCTTTTCCCGAAGAAAGCATTTCGGGTGCATCTGTCACAGCCTCCAGTTCGCGCAGCTGTTCCTGCACAATCAGCTGCACTTTACCGCTACCGCTGCGCTTGGGCGGAATGGGAATATACACGCGCCCCGTTTTGCCGATAGCGTTTTGAATTTCCAAATTCCCGGCACTCTGCAAAGAAAGTGCACTTTTCATAATAGCCGCTACCGCGATCATAGCAAGCAGCCCTGCCATGACAGAAAACGTGAGTGTGTATCCTGTTGGAATCCCCTGCTTGGATAACACAATGCCCAGCCAGCCAAAAACAGAGAAAAACGCCACAAATCCACGAACGGTAAAAATCCGTAATCCCGGATCATGCGATGTGTGCCCTGTTTCTGCATCATGCACGTCAAAATCCGCACCGCCGTCATGTACATCACCGCAAACATCACAAATTTCATGGCCGACATCATGCGGCATGTCGTGATCGAATGCATGATCCATCATATGGTCAAAATCATGACCGTCTGCATCACCATCCGCACCGTTGCCCATACCAAACAAAAGCAAAATGGTTTGCAGTACCAAAATCAGTGTAGACGGCATCGCAAAAAATGCCAAGCCACGTTCAAGCTGTGTTAAACTTTCCCACCATGCAAGCATATACCTCTCTCCTTATTTTTTAATTTCATCCTTGCTCTAATCCCTCCAACAAAACCTCGGCATGTTGCTTGAGTCGTGCCGAAGCATACGCAATGGCCATGATGTTTAAAACAGAAGCAATCCGTGCCTTTGCGCCGCTGTACGGCTCACAATAGTCTGCCAAAACTTCCTCCGCAACGCTGCCCGGCTCAGACAGCGTGCCGTAATCCGCACAGGAGGATAAAATCTCGGTAAAATAAATATACAGCCGACTGTCATCAATCAGGTCATCGGATTCATCATCCAGCCGCCCGTTAACAGAATGAATAAGCTTTACAATATGCTCCAGCTGCATGCTATCCTTCAAAAAATTAATGGTAGCAATTCGGCAAAATTGGCGCATTGTATATTTTTTACCGACAGGCGGCGATACAAAACCGCGCTTTACCCAATTTTGTATCATATGCGGCGCCAGCCCCGTCAGGCTTGAGACCTGTGATAACACGAGGCCGCCTGCGATAAAGACAGAATGTAAAAGTTCTTCGGCATGGCCGGGTGTTTTAAAATCAAATTCAATTGTTGTGCCGGGTAAATTTGTTTCATAGTTTTTTACATTCATGCATCCGCCTCCTATATCATGATTGTATCACACAGTCACGTGATTGTCAATAGCAATCTAAAGATTTTTTATAAATAGATACAAAAAAACCGTCAGCAAAGAAAATTTTCCTTTACCGGCGGTTTTTAATTACACAATTTCCACGATCACACGTTTGTTTTCGCGGCTGGCAGCAGCTTGCATCACTGTCCGGATAGACTGTGCAATTCTGCCCTTTTTGCCAATCACCTTACCCATATCTCCGTCAGCCACACGCAGCTCTAAGGTAACGGCTTGTTCGCCATCAACCTCGCGCACGTCAACCGATTCGGGATAATCAACTAAGGATTTAGCAATAACCTCCAACAAATCTTTCATGTTGTCAGCCTCCTCACCCTGCATTACTCAATGATTCCGCTCTTTTTCAGCAGGCCTTTAACGGTATCTGTGGGCTGTGCACCGTTGCCCAGCCATTTCTGTGCTTTTTCTGCATCAATTTTAATTTCAGAAGGGCTTGTCAGCGGATTGTAGGTTCCGATTTCCTCAATAAATCTGCCGTCTCTGGGGTATCTGGAATCTGCAACAACAACTCTGTAAAACGGAGCCTTCTTCGCACCCATTCTTCTCAGTCTGATTTTAACTGCCATGTATTTCACCTCCCAATTCGAGTCAAGTTCTATATAAACCACACAGGTGATTTAACAAAATTTTATACATGCACCTTACGCCGCTGTGCCCGATAAAAGCAATCAACGCCGTTTTCTGCGTTTCATCATGCGACCCAAACCGCCGCCCGAAAACTGCTTCATCATTTTTTGCATTTGTTCAAATTGGCGCAGCAGCTGGTTAACCTCTTGCACGCTGTTACCGCTGCCGGCTGCAATACGCTTTTTGCGGCTTGCATTAATAATAGACGGATTTTGCCGTTCACGCTTTGTCATAGATTGAATAATTGCCTCTACGCGCAGCATGCGCCGGTCATCAATATCCACATTTTCAAGTGCCTTGGCGTTAACACCGGGAATCATTTTAACCAGCTGTGAAAGCGGTCCCATTTTTTTCATTTGCTGCAGCTGGTCTAAAAAGTCGTCCAAATCAAATTGATTTTTCCGTATTTTTTCTTCCAAAGCCGCGGCCGATTTATCATCAATGGCCTGCTGTGCCTTTTCTATCAGTGAAAGTACATCGCCGCTGCCCAAAATACGGGATGCCATGCGGTCGGGGTGAAATTCTTCAATATCCGAAAGCTTTTCGCCCACGCCGACAAATTTAATCGGCTTCCCCGTTACGGCTTTAACCGAAAGCGCCGCACCGCCGCGTGTATCGCCGTCCAGCTTCGTCATAATCACACCGGTTACCTGCAAACGGCTGTTAAAGCTTTCGGCAATGTTGACCGCATCCTGACCGGTCATCGCATCAATCACCAGCAAAATTTCCTCCGGATTAACGGCGGCTTTAATATCCTCCAGCTCCTGCATCAACAGGTCATCAATATGCAGGCGGCCTGCGGTATCAATAATCAAAAAGTCATTGCCGTGCGCTTTGGCATGCTCCATGGCTTTCTGCGCAATTGCTACGGCATTTTTACAATCCTCCATGGCAAAAACGGGCACATCAATCTGCTTGCCCACAACCTGTAATTGCCGAATTGCCGCCGGACGGTAAATATCACACGCGGCCATCAGCGGACGTTTGTTGTGCTTTTTACGCATATAGCCGGCCAGCTTGGCGCAAAACGTTGTTTTACCGGCACCCTGAAGGCCTGCCATCAGCACAACCGTCAAACCGCGCTTGCCAAACTCAATCCGCGCGTTTTCGCCGCCCATCAGGCTCGTCAGTTCATCATTGACAATTTTAATAATCTGCTGGCCGGGCGTTAAACTCTCCAGCACCGCAGCGCCCATCGCGCGCTCCGAAACGCGGTTGATAAAATCCTTAACTACCTTAAAGTTAACATCAGCCTCCAAAAGCGCCAGCTTAATCTCGCGCATAGATTCTTTAATGTCCTTTTCGGTTACAACGCCCTTACCCTTTAATTTTTTAAAAGCCATGCTCAGCTTTTCGGAAAGACTTTCAAATGCCACCTGTCATGGCCTCCTTTTATGTTATAGTTCCGCGGTTAAACGCTTAAGCTTTTCTTCCAGCTCCAAAAGCGCATCCGATAATTTTTTGGAATGAACATACAGATTATCATATCGACGCATGGCGACCACATCGGCAATTGCCTCCTGCATTTTTTCTTCCAAATCCATAAAACGATTCACAAGACCCAGCCGTTCTTCCATTGTCAAAAGCGTTTTTTCGCCGCGTTTAATGGCATCGCGCACGCCCTGACGGGAAATTTCGAGTGGCTCTGCAATTTCGGCCAGGGATAAATCTTCATTATAATATAAATCAATTGCCTGTGCCTGCTTCGGTGTTAACAAGTCACCGTAAAAATCATACAGCATAGCAATGCTTAAATCCTTACTCATTCGTTTCACTCCTTGCCATTACTGTAAAGGCTAAGACCTACACACCTATACTATTGTACAACATTTTGCGGTGTTTGTCAAGCTTTTTGCCAAATTTCTTCTGATTTTTTAATGGGATGTATCCGTCGGCGCGGATATGATGGCGCTGCCATGCAAAATTTTCTTCCTTAATATAAAGTAGCAAACAATATACGCCGCACCGGTTAAAATCCACGAAATCGGATACGTGATATACAACACCATCAGCGTTTTATGTGTTTGGAAATAGGTATAAATCCACACGATACGAAAGCCGCAAACACCGACGAGCGAAATCAGCGTCGGCAGAGTTGAATATCCCACACCGCGCAGAATACCGGGAATAATCTCCTGCGGTGCAATGGTGAAATAGGTTAAAAGCAAAATCAGCATGCGTGTCATGCCTATGCGGATTGCCTCGGCATCTTTTGTGTAAAACGAAAGCAAGGGGCGCGCAAAAAGACTGCCCAAGCCGCCCAGCACAACGGCAATGATAATTAAATATAAAAGGCAAATATGCATAATTTTAGGTATTTGGTCGCGCCTGTCGGCACCGACATTCTGCCCCGTAAAGTTCAGTGCCGTTTGGCTGACCGAGTTAATGGAGGTATATGCAAATCCCTCTATACTGCTCGCCGCAGCACAACCGGCCATGGCTGCCGAACCAAACAAGTTAAGCGACGACTGAATCTGCATATTGGCAATGGAAAACATCATACCATGCACTCCGGCCGGAACACCGATTTGAATCATATTTTTAAACAGACCCCAATCAATGCAAAGCTTTTTAAACGAAAAGGTATAGGGCTTTGACGGGTCACGCAGATACATTAACACCAAAAACGCCGCAATGGTTTGCGAAACAACCGTTCCGATGGCAACGCCGGCCACCGACAAATCGAACACAATAACCAACAGCAAATTTAAAAATACATTTGCAATGCCGCCGATGGTAAGAAAAATAAGCGGCTGGCGTGTATTGCCCTCGGCACGCAGAATAGACGCGCCGAAGTTATATAAAAGAAGCATGGGCATGCCCATAAAAATAATGCGCATGTAAAGGACGGACAAATCCAAAACATCATCCGGCGTGTTCAGCATAATTAAACACGGACGGCATATAAAGTAACCCAAAACAGCCAAAAAAATGCCGCTTAAAAAACTCACCAAGAGCGATGTATGTATCAAGCGGTCAAAGCGCTCATAATTCCGTGCACCGAAAAGCTGCGCCGCAAGCACGTTTGCACCAACGGATAAGCCGACAAAGAGGTTGACCAAGAGATTCGTCAGCGTCGCGGTCGCGCCGACGGCCGCAAGCGGCGTACTCCCCGCAAAACGGCCGACCACAATCATATCGCAGGCATTAAACAAAAGCTGCAAAATGCCGCTGAACATAATCGGCAGGGTGTACCGAATAATATTGACCTTCATATTGCCGTTAATCATGTCTATATTCGCGCTTTTCATTCCAATCCTCTCCCTTTTTCAGCTGTTCAATCACTATATCACATAGGCCGCCCGAAGTCAATGGATAAAAGCAATAAATTAAAAAATCTTTCTACAATTTAAAAAAATAAATTTTTTTCCAAAAAACTGTTGATTTT
>UQYH01000064.1 GCA_900545185.1 uncultured Eubacteriales bacterium
GGAATATCCGTTTGCAGGGCAATTGCATGGCGACTCATTGTTGCCGAACAATATGATGATAGATGATTCTACAATAGTCTGAGCACCAAGGCAAAGCCTTGGCGCTCAGTTTATTCACGATGTTGTTTTTTATACTGTGCAGGTGACACCCCATACTGCTTTTTAAACATTTTAGAAAAATTAAAGGGGTCGTTATAGCCCACCATAGCAGCGGATTGGTTCACCGAATATCCGGCCGCCAAAAGCGCCGCACCATGCTTTAATCTGGTTTGAATTAAGTATTCCGAAACCGTCAGCCCCATTCGCTTTTTCAGCATACGCGATAAATAGCGTCTGTCCAGGTTCAGCATTTGGGCAATGCTGTCCACCGTAATCGGATTCATGTAATTTGTGTTGACAAAATTCACAACCTGCTGTTCATACGGTGTTTCCTGCTTACAGTTTTCAAACAGAACCGACATCATTTCAAAAATTTTGGCCGTCACAAACTCCTCACGCGTGGCAGAAAGCTCTGCTGCACGGCGCACATCCAAAAAGGTAGCGGCCGGATATTGGCACACCGGTGCCGGCAGGGCTTGCAGCCGTTCGGCCGCACGGCCAGTAAAGCCCATCCAGATATAAAACCAAGGGTCTTTTTCATCGGCCGTATAGCTGTGAACCTCGCCGGGGCAAATCACAAAAATCTCCCCCGCGCGGACGGGATACGTTTTGCCCGACCGGCAAAACGTACCCTTGCCGCCGACGACATAGTGAATGAGATAATGGTTACGAATCGTCGGGCCGAAGCTGTGCTTTGGCACACAGCTTTCCCAGCCCAGTTCACATGGGTTTAAGTCCTTAAAGTCACGCTCGGCCAGCGGTATGGATGTAATGCCTTCTGTCACGGTTTTTGCCTCCCTCAGTGTCACCTCATGCGACGCTTCACGTATCTTGCGCCTAGTGCTCCAAATAGTTACATAAAATAATCATTGCATCGCCGCGTCGCAGCTGATTGTCGGGGTAAAAGCTGCCGCCGTCACCGCTGACCAGCTTAAGTCCCCAGGCCACCGCCGCAACGCCGGTTTGCTCCGGCGTAACGTCCGCAAACGGACAGCGGAAAATGTCGGGAATCTTAACAAAGTCGCCGTAGCCCAGCATGCGGATTAAATAGGTGATGCCCTCATACCGCGTCACACCGCCTTCGGGGTTCATTTCGTCAGCCGAAAGGATGCCGCGGCGAATGAGTTCACGGTACATGTCCTCCGTATCCCGATCATTATCACCCCAAATACCCTGCTTCAGAAGGCGCAGGAAAGCCTCCTGTGTAATGGCTTCTGTCGGGTGCAGACCGCCGTCTGCCGCGGCAGGCAGATATATCTTGTTCGCAAGCAGCTTTTGAATCTTTGCTTCGCCGTAAAAGCCTTCAATATCCGAATATACAGGTACGGTTGTATCGGCCTCCGGCTTTAATTTATAATCCAAGGATTCCAATGTTTCGGCATCAAAAATCGGTTTGCTTTTCAGCATATAAACAGCCTTGGCCTGCGGTGTATCTTCGGGCTTTTCCGTCGTCCCGGCAACATAATAAAGGCTCAGCTCACCTTTTTTCATAGCTGCTTCGTCTGCTTTATCCTGTGCGGCAGCATTCGCCGTATCGGGGAAGTCAACCGCCGTCCAGTTCAGCGTAAAGGCGGTTAATTCGCCTGTTTTTTCGTCAAAGCTGATCCATGCACCGTTATCATAAACCGGCACATCATTCACAACACGCAAAAACTCAAAGCCACTTTTTTCGCTGTCATAGTATTCTTTTTCGGTCATTTGCGCAAATTCATCTGCATAATTTTTCTCTAAAAACGCCTTGGCATTGGCTTTTAAAACGTCCTTTGCAATGTCCTTTTTCTTGTCGCGCTGCGCCCAATCCGTATATTCGCTTGAATAATAGTTCACAATCCGTCCCGTTTCGGCCTCTATCATCACGTTTTTAAAGCCGTAACCCGTACCATCGGCCTTTTCCGGACGGCGATACCGCAGTTGGATGATATAGGCGCCTGTCCGATTCCGATAGGTAGAATATCCGTCCAGCTTGTAGCTTGCATCAATTTTAAAGTCAGAAACGGCGCGGCAAACAGAATCCGCCTTCTCTTTGGAAAGCATTTTCGATACCTTGTCTACCAGCTCGCGTTCCACCGCCGAAAGCTGCGGCCCGCCGTTGCCGCCGCCGGCCTCCTTATCTGCCGCTTCGCTTTTCATGCTGTTTCTGTCAAAGATCATATCGCGTGCGGGGTAAAGCATCGCCTCGCCCGTTACGGCATCAATCACAACATTTTCATCATAACGGCTGCGATACACAAGTTTTGCAGTGTTTTCGTATTTCTCGCTGACGATTTGATAATACAGACGATAGCCTATTGTCTCGGCAAAGGCTTTTTGCGCATCGGCAAACGAAATAACATCGCTTTCATCAAATGTCATCTTGCTCCAAGGGGAGTTGTAATTCGTTACGCGCAATGTTTTGTCCTCTACCGTACAGCGCAGTTCCTCGTTCTCGACCGGGATGTTGTTATGTACACGCGGAAATGTCACCGTATAATCATTGTTATAACCCATCTCTGCGGTCGGTTCACTGGTTTCGGCAAGCCGCTTCGGGTCAATAGAGGCAATAAAGCTGCGTGCCGCACCGATGGCTTCTTCTTTTGTGTGCTTGGCAAAAGAAGGCGTGTAGTCCTCCCGGTTGCTTTCATACAGGTTATAGCCGCGGATGGTGCCGTCCTTTTCCAAATTGACGCCAATGCTTTTATACACCATGTCATCCTGTGACTCCCAGTATAAGCTGTAGGTCGTCTCGCCTTCCCGTTCTTCTGTGTTGTAGTTTCTGAAGGTCACCTCGTCATCATCAATCGGCAGCTTTGCCTTAGCGGCCAAAATCAACCGTTCGATTAGGGCGCTGTCATCCGTGTCGGCAAAAGCAGGCACGAAAAGTGACGTACACAAAAGTATCACCGTCAATACAGATACCGCTTTTTTCATCATCATAAAAACCCCTTTCCTTTTTTTTTGCGCGGGCGAGCACAGCCGCTGCGCCGCACCATGCATAGTATAGCTAATGGTATAGACGTATGTTCCGGAAAAAAGTTCCGCTTTTGGTGTAAAAAAGCAGCTGCAAAACAAATTTTTGCTCTGCGGCTGCTCGGTCTGATTTTTAAAACGTTTTTTTCTTATTTTGCATATTCGATTGCGCGCGTTTCACGAATGACATTCACCTTAATTTGGCCGGGATATTCCAGCTCGTTTTCAATACGCTTTACAATGTCACGCGCTACCATCGTAATGCCGTCGTCCTTCACATCCTCCGGTTTTACCATAATGCGAATTTCACGGCCGGCCTGAATGGCAAAGGAACGCTCAACACCTTCAAAGGAGTTTGCAATTTCCTCCAGCTTTTCAAGACGCTTGATGTACGATTCAATATTTTCACGGCGTGCACCGGGACGAGCTGCCGAAATCGCGTCAGCTGCCTGCACAATCACCGCAATAATGCTGTTTGCTTCCACATCGCCGTGATGCGCCATAATGGCGTGTACAACCTCGTGACCTTCTTTATATTTTTTCGCCAAATCCGCACCGATCATAACGTGCGAGCCTTCCATTTCATGGTCGGCAGCCTTGCCCAGGTCATGCAGCAGGCCGGCACGCTTTGCAATGGTAATATCGGCGCCCAGCTCACCGGCCATTAAGCCGGATAAGTGCGATACTTCAATTGAATGCTTCAGCACATTTTGGCCGTAGCTGGTTCTGAAACGCAGCTTGCCCAACAGGCGGATAATTTCGGGATGCAGGCCATGTACGCCCGTTTCAAATACGGCGTTTTCACCCTCCTGCTTAATTTCGGCCTCCACTTCTTTTTTGGCCTTTTCATACATTTCTTCAATGCGAGCCGGATGAATACGGCCGTCAACAATCAGCTTTTCAAGCGTTTGACGGGCAATCTCTCTCCGTACCGGGTCAAAGCCGGACAAAATGACCGCCTCCGGCGTATCATCAATAATCAAATCAATTCCCGTCAGGGTTTCCAGCGTTCTGATGTTACGGCCTTCACGACCGATAATTCTGCCCTTCATTTCATCATTCGGCAGGTTTACAACGCTGACGGTTGTTTCGGCCACATGATCGGCCGCACATTTTTGAATGGCACAGGCAATAATATTTTTTGCATTTTTTTCTGCATTTTCCTTTGCCTGCGTTTCAATTTCTTTTACCATAAGCGCCGCCTCATGGCGAACGTCACTTTCAACACTCTTTAAAAGGAACTGCTTGGCATCCTCGGCCGAAAGACCCGAAAGCTGCTCTAAAACCTCCAATTCCTTTTTCTTAACCTCGTTAATTTCGTTTTTCAGCTGGTCAAGCTCTTTTTCCTTACGGTTAAGCTTTTCCTCTTTACGCTCCATCGACTCGTTCTTTTTGTCTAAATTTTCTTCTTTTTGCTGAATCCGCCGTTCCTGACGCGAAATATCACTTCTGCGTTCTTTAATTTCACGGTCAAATTCCTGTCTTTGTTTGTGATTTTCTTCTTTTGCTTCTAAAAGCAATTCACGTTTTTTACTTTCCCCATCTTTTTTAGCACGCTGTATAATTTCCTTAGCTTCAGCTTCTGCACTTCCGAATTCTGCTTCGGCAATCTTTTTTCTGTACGAAACGCCCAAACGGAATGCAACAAAAGCGGCCACGGCAACTAAAACCAAAGCGACTGCTATGCAGATAATCAAATCTAACCCTTCTATTGTCGGTTACCTCCCTTTTGTAAATTTTCGTATTCACAGCAACGTTGATTTGAACACCGCACAGTCGACAAATTTGGCAAATTCATAATGGGAGCATTCCCGAAAGACAAGTCCGTTACCCTGCACAAGCCGAATTTGCCGTCAACCCTTTTGCGGACAGCATATGCAGTTTGCTGAACCGTTTGTCTGAAAGCGAAAAAGTCAAAGTTAATACACGGTTGTATGAACAAAGAATGTCATGCTTTTATAAAGAAAAACCGGCTCTAAACCGATGTTGGTTCGTATCCTTTGCGCTGCTATACAATTTGTTATGAAAATACATACATAACCTCATACTTATTTTACCTTTTTTTTGCGTTTCTGTCAATGCCAAATTCATAAATTTGCAAGAAAATGTTTAAAAAAAGTTAAAAATTTTTAGCACATCGCAAACCGAGGCGCCGCAGCACCTTAGATTGAGTCGATTCGCCGAAGAACAAAAACAACTGCCGCAAGTCACCCTAAGACTTGCGGCAGCCCCCTTTGAATCAATATAATCCCTACATCAGTGCACGGCCGTCATCCGCCAAAATTTTGGTGCGGTGAATATCAACATCCGTCACAAAAAAGCCCGGAATGTACTGCTCCATGGCCGAAACGACAAGCTCCGGCTTTAGGTTGGCCGAAGGCCCTGCCGAAAGAATCATGGAAAGCACCGCGCCATCTGCTTCGGCACAGCTAAGAGCAAGATTGGCAATGTCCGGCAAAATATCCGCTTCGGTCGTTTTGCGCTTGGTTTTTTTCTCCACAATCACATCGGCGCGCTCCATAAAGGCTTCAATTTGCTGCGCATCAAGCGGCGCACCCGTCACCGTCACCGTGTAGGCCGCCCAGCGGATGTCCGCCAGTTTTTTCATGCCCGGTGTGCGTTCCGCCGCGCCGTTTATATGGATGCCCAGCGGCAAAACACGGTTCAGCTTTTCTATATTTTCCCCCGTCAGCGCATGCTCCGTTTCGGCATCCATATATTCACATTCACTGGTAACGCCCACCGAAAGCGGCAGCCCGATTGCCATTTTGGGATGCGGATTAAACCCTTCGGAATACGTCAGCCGGATTCCGGCACGTTTAAACGCCCGTGTAAACAGGCGGATTAAATCCAGATGCGAAACATACTTGGCATCGCCGTATTTGGCGTAGCATAATCTATATCGAATCACAAAGGTTGCCCCCTTCAAATTGCTTCATACCGCAGCCGCCGCAGCCGCTGCGACAGTTCGGCGTCAGCTCGCCGCGCTTTGCTTTTTCGTTTTCACGCTCTAAAAAGGCGCGCGTCACGCCGGGATCGATAACCTCCCACGGCAAAATTTCATCATAGCTGCGCTCCCGATAGTTGTAAAACCACGGGTCAATCTCTTCTTCGCGAAAGGCCTGCATCCACAAATCGTATTGAAAACATTCCTGCCAGGCATCAAACCGCACGCCCAGCTTTTGCGCCCGAACCAGCACCCGTCCCAGCCGACGGTCGCCGCGCGCAAACACGCCCTCTAAAACGCTCAGGGTCGATTCGTGCCAGTTATATACAATAGCTTTATCATGAATTTCGTTTTTAATTAAATGCTGCTTTTCACGCAGTGCTTCAATATCATCCTGCGCCGCCCATTGAAAGGGCGTAAAGGGCTTCGGCACAAAAGATGACGCGGAAACCGTTACGCGTAAGCCCTTGTTACGCAGCTCGCGCGGCGTATCGCGGTATGCCTGCACCACCTTATGCGCCAAATGAGCAATGGCCTTTACATCCTCGGCCGTTTCGGTCGGCAAACCGATCATAAAATACAGCTTAACACCGCTGTAGCCGCCGGCAAAGGCCAGCGAAACGGAGCGCATCAAATCCTCCTCCGTCACACCCTTATTAATCACGTCACGCATGCGCTGTGAACCTGCCTCCGGCGCAAAGGTAAGGCCGCTTTTACGTACCTTTTGCACCTTTTGCATCAGTTCCATCGAAAAGCTGTCAATGCGCAGCGAAGGCAGGCTTAAATTAATTTTCTTTTCAACCGTCATGTCCAAAAGACCCTCGGTCAGTTCTTTTAAACCGGTATAATCGCTGGTCGAAAGGCTGGACATGGAAATTTCTTCGTAGCCCGTGGTATCAATCAGCTTTTGTGCCAAATCCAAAAGGCGTTTGGGGCTTTTTTCACGCACAGGCCGATACAGCATACCGGCCTGACAAAAACGGCAGCCGCGGATGCAGCCGCGGAACAGCTCCAGCGTGATGCGGTCATGAATGACCTCCATATACGGTACAATCATGGTTTCGGGGTAATAGGCCGCATCCATATCGCGTACAAACTGCTTTTGAACACGCTTGGGCGCCTTGGGATGGTTCGGCTCCATAGAGGCAATCGTACCGTCCTCATTATATGTTACAGTATAAAACTGCGGTACATAAATGCCGCGGATGTCAAGCAGTGATTCCAAAAACGCAAGCTTCGGTGCGCCGGAGCGTTTCCATACGCGGTACGCCTCCATCACCTCAAGCATCTGTTCTTCGCTTTCGCCGATCATGTAAAAATCCATAATATCGGCCAACGGCTCCGGATTATAGGCGCAGGGGCCGCCCGCATACACAAAGGGCATATCCTCGCCACGTTCCTCCCGAAGCGGCGGAATCCCGGCCAGATCCAGCATGTTAACAATGTTGGAATAGCTCATTTCATATTGCAGCGTAAAGCCCACAATGTCAAAATCCGCAACAGGCGTTCTTGTTTCGTTTGAAAAAAGAGGAATATTTTGCTCACGCATTTTTTCTTCCATATCAATCCAGGGTGCAAACACGCGCTCGCAATAAATATCCGGCTGCTCGTTTAACAGATGGTATAAAATTTTAATTCCCAAATGCGACATGCCCACCTCGTACACATCCGGAAAACAAAAAGCAAAACGAATTAAAATTTCCGATAAATCTTTATGTACACTGTTGTACTCTGTACCGATATATCTTGCCGGCTTTTGTACTTCCTTTAAAATTTTATCCAGTTGCATGCTTCCATTCCTTTCAGCCCGTACGGCCTATTTTCCCAGTATCATATTTAAGTAGGTCAGCGAATAAAAATCGTGGTCAACAAATTCGGCCAAAAGCGCCGCCACATGGCGCTCCAGCTCTTCCAGCACATCGGACGAAACCCGAAATGCAAACGCCCTTTTATCATCCGAATATAAAATGTGGCGCATGGCGCTCAGGCATGCGGCCGAAAGCGGCTCGCCGCCCGTTTCTTTGCGGCAGTTATCACAAAGAACACCGCCCTCTTCGGCCGAAAACCAAGCGGTTTCCGCATTGCCGCAGCATACACAATCCTCCAGGCAGGGGGTAAAGCCCAAAAAATCCAAAAGCTTTAATTCATATACGCACTTGACGATCCGCAGCTCTCCGCCCCAGCGTGCAAACAAATAAAAGGTATTTAAAAACAACGATAAAAGCCGCTCCGCGCCTGCCTCCTCCTGCACCGTATAGCCGGTTAAATCCGCAATATACGCCGCAAAGGCCAGCCGCTCTATATTGCCGGTTAAGCTGTAAAAGCTTTCTAACAATTCGCAGCCGTTCACCTTATACATGCTGCGGCCGGGATAAAGGATAAACTCGCTGTACGCAAAAAGCGAGGTCCCGGCAGAGAGCCTGTTTTTAAATCCGCAGGCTCCTCTGGCCGAGGCCTGAATCACGCCCAAATCTTTTGTAAAAAGCGTTAAAATCAAATCGTTATCCCTTGTTTTCGTCCGTTTGATAACCACGCCTTTCGTTTTGATAAGCTCCATAATCACCACTGTGTTCCTTGCAATTCATGCTTTGTTTATATAGCAAATACCCGTCAATACTGCCCGTTTTGGAGAAGAAATCCCACGCAAAATTTTCAAGCATGCCGTTCGCCGCCTTTTTTTAAGTTTACTACTAGTTTGGCCGCGCGGCAATAAAATATGCTATCAAAACTTGGCAGCTTAATGTATAAAATTGTACGGGTTTTCAGTATAAATTTTTCCGATTATTCTCCCGTATAGCCGAAATTTCGCAAAACACTCTCGCGGTTGCGCCAATCGTCTTTCACCTTAACCCAAAGCTTAAGCAGCACTTTTTTGCCCAGCATTTCTTCAATATCGGCACGCGCAAGCGTACCGGCCTGTTTTAAAACGCTGCCGCCTTTGCCGATGACAATGCCCTTATGGCTTTGGCGTTCGCAATAAATATTCACTTCAATATCGTAAAGCTTTTCCTTTTCCTGCATGGAAAAAACTTCAATGGCAAGGCCGTGCGGCACCTCCTGATCCAAAAGCTGCAGCAGCTTTTCACGCACAAGCTCCGCCACAATCTGCCGTTCCGGCTGATCGGTTACCGAATCCTCCGGGTAGTACATCGGCCCTTCGGGAATATAGCGCGAAAGCTCGTCCAAAAGCGCCTCCACACCGTCGTTTTGCCGCGCCGAAATCATAAAAACCGCGGCAAAATCAAACAATTGCCGATAGGCTTCGATCACAGGCAGAAGGGTGTCCTTTTTCACCATGTCGATCTTGTTGATGACCAATATCACCGGCACGCCCGTTTTTTGCAGGTCGGCCATAATTTTTTCTTCAATTTTACCGGGCTTTGTCCCTGCCTCCACCAAAAACAAAACCGCGTCCGCATCATGCATGGCGTTTCCGGCCGATTTCATCATGGTTTCGCCCAGCTTGGTAAAGGGGCGATGGATACCCGGCGTATCCACAAACACAATCTGCATATCCTCACGCTGCAAAATACCCAAAATGTTGTTGCGCGTGGTTTGCGGCTTGTTAGATATAATGGCAATTTTTTGCCCCACAATGCGGTTTAATAGGGTCGATTTTCCCACATTGGGACGGCCGACAATGCTGACAAATCCCGATTTAAATTCACTCATGCTGTTTCTCCTATCTTTTCTCTTTCGGGCAGCGTTTTCCCTTAAACAAAACCGTAAAGCCGAATTTAGGCAGCGCCATCATACGGAAAAAGCGAGACGGTTCCTTTTTTAAGCGATACAGCCACTCCAGCCCGGCTTTTTGGTAAGCCTCCGGCGCGCGTTCGGCCACGCCTGCCCAAACATCCAAGCTGCCGCCGACGCCCAAAATCAGCCGTGCGCCGATTTGCTCTCTATGCGCCGCTATCCATTTTTCCTGCTTGGGCGCACCCAGGCAAACAAACAAAATGTCCGGCTTTTTGGTTTGAATATCTTCAATAATTTGTTTTTCCTTTTCGGCGTCAAAATATCCGTCACTGTAACCAACAACATTTAAATTCGGATATTTTTGCCGAAGCGCATCGATTGCTTTTTCGGCCACACCCGGCTTACCGCCGAAAAAATACAGGCTGTAGGCCTTTTCGGCCGCTTTTTCAATTAAATTGCTCGATAAGTCGAACCCTGCCACACGTTCCGGCAGGGGCGCCTTTAAAATGCGCGAGGCGTATACAACGCCAATGCCGTCCGGCACAATCAAATCCGCACTGTTAACGGTTTTGCAAAACCCCGGATCATGATACGCCATCATAATAATTTCAGAATTCGGCGTGTACACAACGTGGCTGCCTTCCTCCTGCAAAAACGCTTCGCAGCGCGCCAATGCGCCGTTCATATCTGTATGATCAACCAAAACGCCTAAAATATCTATCTTTTTCAAAGCCATACGCCCCCATATGCTGCATGTATGAAAGTCGAATCTAAGTTACCTATCATATTGTACCATACATTTTCTGCAATGTAAATGTTTTGGTGCAGAAAAATTGACAGAATCAGCAAAAAAAAAAAACAGACGGTCACACTGCCTGTAACCGTCTGTTTATCAGTCATCATCAAAAATAATGCTTCTATTTCTGCAATTCGCGTTTTCGATACTCTGCCGTATCCTTCCGCACAACGCCGCACAGGCAAATTAATGCAATGACGTTGGGGAAAGCCATCAGACCGTTAAAAATGTCGGCAATGTTCCAAACCGCCGCCACCGTAAGGTACGGTCCGATAAGAATGGCCAGAATATAAACCAGGCGATAGATGGTTAAAACCGTTTGATTTTTGCCGCCGATTAAGTATTGCAGGCATTTTTCGGAATAATAGTTCCAGCCCAAAATGGTTGTAAAGGCAAAAAACGCAAGGCAAACCATTAACACAAATGAGCTGACGGCCGGCGGAAACGGCAAGCCGTTCTGGAAGGCATATACCGTTGTGGGTGCACCCTGCTCAACCTCAACCACTTTCCATGCTCCGGTAATGACAACCGCAAGACCCGTCATAGAGCAAATGATAATGGTATCGATAAACGTACCGAGCATGCTGACAAGTCCCTGACGGACAGGATCCTTGGTCTGTGCCGCAGCTGCCGCAATCGGCGCGGAACCGAGACCGGATTCGTTCGAGAAAATACCTCTTGCAATACCCTTTTGCATGGCCAAAAATATGGTGCCGACCGCACCGCCCGTAACGGCGGCAGGGTTAAAGGCGCCGCGAACAACTTCGACAACCGCCGCAGGAATTTTTGTGACGTTAAACGCCAATAAAAGCACTGCAAAAACAACATATAAAACTGCCATAAAGGGCACAATAACCTCTGCAACCTTACTGATTCTTTTAAGGCCGCCCACAATAACAAGCGCAGCCAGAACAGTTACCGCAAGACCCGAAATAACCGTTGCCCATGTGTAAGCATGCTTACCGATGGAAAAGGCCACGGACGAATTGGAAAAGAAGGTATTGACGCAGGATGTGATACCGTTGATTTGCGTAAATGTACCAATACCCATTAAGCCGACGCACAGGCCGAAAAACGCAAAGAGCACGGCAAGCCATTTAAAGCGTTTGCCCAGGCCGTATTCAATATAGTAAAACGGTCCGCCCAAAATACTGCCGTCCGGCTCTGTTTTTCTGTACTTAACGGCCAAAAAGCACTCGGCAAACTTGGTGGCCATACCCAAAGCAGCCATCAAAACCATCCAAAACAGTGCACCGGGGCCGCCCGTGCAAACCGCCGTTGCCACGCCGACAATGTTACCCGTGCCGATTGTGGCCGAAAGCGCCGTACACAGTGCACCGAAGGTTGTAACATCCCCATGGCCGTCATCTTCGTTTTTAAACATAAACTTAAAGCCCTTGCCAAGATGCGTCACCTGAATAAAGCGGCTGCAAACCGTCAGCAAAAGTCCGACGACCAAAATGGAAATCATTAAAGGCCATCCCCACACAAAATCGTCAATACATTTTATCACTTCATCAAAAGTCATAAAAAAATTCCCCCTTGCAGGTTGTGAATTTACGCACAAACACTCAAGGAGGAAACAAACACAAAGCACAAAAAAAATGTCACCTCTGTCCTTTTGCCTGAGAGATTAGGGGCGTTTGCCCTTTGCACCTTCGGCACTCCTTACAAGGAGATTCTCCAGAGTGCTATCCGCCCCCAGTCGCGCATGCTTCTGCAGGCCTCATATAGCGTATGAAAAAAAGTATAGCACTCTTGCCGTCCTTTGTCAATACCCTGCGCGCAAAAAAATACCATAAAAAAATTTAAATCAGATATTGATATTTTACTTAAATCGTGGTACAATATGATTAGAGAAACAAATAACCTCCTGCGGTGTTCGTGAATAGAGATTCTTATTTTACCAACATTTTCACTAAGGGAATCCGGCTCCGTGCGCAGCATATACGCCCCCCGTTTATCGGCTAGGGGACATATAAAACGTGCGGGAGGATACCCACCTGCCGAGGCAGGTAAAAATCAATCCTACAACGGCATTGCGGGTCTACCAAAGAAAAAAGGGGCTGTAAAAGTGATTTTACAGTCCCTTTGAGCGTGTCGGTTTTATCGACACGCTTCAAGCGAAATCTCTCTTCGAGAGATTTCGCTTGACTATAAGGGCTTTATAGAGGCGGTTTTTGCGATACACGCCCGTCAAAGCCGCATTTTAAGTCAGAGAGATATTCCCTTTGACAACTCCCCAATTGAGATCATAATATAGTTTTTCAACAGTCACTTTTTTCTCTTTTCAGCGCTCCTCGGCGCGGATTGCTCTTTGCAGCGTCGGTATTAAAATCCAGGCCAAAACGCCGCCGATGGCTGCCGTAACAAGCTGCGGCCAGCTGAACATGGCCGAAAGTGCCGTAAGCTGGGGCGCTTTAATATCCGAAATCAGCGGAAGCGCCAGCTGTACAATGCCCAGATACAACACAATAAACTTTAAAAGCGTGGCCGATATAACTGCAATCAGCCAATAAGCCAATGTTTGCGAACGTTTTAAAACCAAGCCATAGACAAGCACCAGCACCAAATTGCCCAGAGCAATAAAGGGAATCAGCTGAATATACGCCGGCCCGATCCCCAAAGCATACGCCAAAAAGGGCGAAACGGCGGCAACCACAATGCCCGAAGCTAAGCCGCCCAGCACCACCGATGCGATTAAAACAAAGTTAACGGCGCTGCCCGTCACCAGCTGTCCCAGCGGCTTTGTAACAAACTGCAAAAGCACCAAAACCGCTAAAAGAACCGCTGTTCTTGTCATCCATTTTATTTTGTCAAATTTCATTTTCATCTTCCTTTCGGTACAAATAACAACCACAACCATAAGTATTGTACCACATTCCGGCGGATTTGTAAAGCGCTGTCCGCGGAATATGCATGCGGCTTTCGTTTTCACATCGGTCATCTTGTGTTTGGTCTGTCCGAGTCCGTCAAGAAATTGCTTCATCGTGAAGAAGATGCCCATGAAGAGCACCGAGGCGAGGTTTAC
>UQYH01000065.1 GCA_900545185.1 uncultured Eubacteriales bacterium
TTTTTTTTTTTTTTAATGATACGGCGACCACCGAGATCTACACTCTTTCCCTACACGACGCTCTTCCGATCTTTTCACTTTTCAGCGCCATTAAATATAAGTATAAACCCACCATTCGTTACAGTGTAGAGCTGTATCGGCAGGTGCAAAACCGCACTTTCGGCGAGTTAAAGATACAATCCCGTACCCAAAACGGTCAATTAATGACTGAGTTAGAGCAATTTTACCGCGCCTGGATCACAGCCGAGCGCACCGCCCTGCCGCAGCGAATGATTCCGTATGCCCTTTCGGACGGACGTCTGATGCGTAAGCTGACACTTCCGCAGGAAGCGGAAAGCTGCACAGAGGCGGAGCTGGGCGAAGCCATCGGCAGCTATATTCAAAGCTTTGACAAAGCCATAAAGCTTTATTTTGAAGCTTTGCCTGACCGTGACAGGGCACAGAAAGAGATTCGGGCTGTTTTATCCGATTATGTACAGCAATGCCCGTTTCTCATATAGTATAAATTGTTTTGAAAGAGGTGTTATATATGAACGCACAAAAATTTACGCAAAAATCTATTGCGGCCATTAACGAAGCGCAAAACATGGCCGTTGAGTATCAAAATCCACAAATTGAAACCATTCACCTGCTATGTGCCCTGCTGGCCGACGGTGAGGGGTTAATTCCCCAGCTTTTACAAAAGATGGGGATTGACGTGCAAACCGCACGCCGCGAAGCCGAAGCCGAGGCCGAAAGATTGCCGCGTGTCAGCGGCAGCGGACGGGAAGCCGGGAAAATTTATGTTTCGCAAGAGGTTGACAAGCTGCTGACCGATGCCGAGCGCAAGGCCGACCACATGAAGGATGAATATGTTTCCGTTGAACACATTATGCTGACAATGCTGGAGCATCCCGGCAGCTTAAAAGCGTTATTCAGCCGTTTGGGCATTGAAAAAAATGCGTTTATGAACGCTTTGCAGGCCGTGCGCGGCAACACGCGCGTCACATCGGATGCACCCGAATCGACCTACGATGTTTTGAACAAATACGGCTCCGATTTGGTGGAGCTGGCCAAGAAAAACAAGCTGGATCCCGTCATCGGGCGTGACAGCGAAATCCGTAACGTTATTCGTATTTTGTCCCGTAAGACCAAAAATAACCCTGTGCTGATCGGTGAGCCGGGCGTTGGTAAAACTGCCATTGCAGAGGGGCTGGCGCTTAGAATTGTGCGCGGCGACGTGCCGGAGGGCTTAAAGGAACGCAAAATTTTTAATTTGGATATGGGCTCTTTGATTGCCGGCGCTAAATTCCGCGGCGAGTTTGAAGAGCGTTTAAAGGCCGTGTTGGAAGAGGTTAAAAAGAGCGAAGGTAAAATCATCCTCTTTATTGATGAGCTGCACACTATTGTAGGCGCCGGTAAAACCGATGGCGCCATGGATGCCGGCAACCTGTTAAAACCGCTTTTGGCGCGCGGTGAGCTGCATTGTATCGGCGCAACAACGTTAAACGAATATCGGCAGTATATTGAAAAGGACGCAGCCTTGGAACGGCGTTTTCAGCCGGTTATGGTGGATGAACCGACCGTTGAGGATACCATTACCATTCTGCGTGGCTTAAAAGAGCGTTACGAGGTGTTCCACGGCGTTAAAATTCAAGATCAGGCGCTGATTGCGGCGGCTGTCCTTTCCAACCGCTATATCTCTGACCGATTCTTGCCCGATAAGGCCATTGATCTGGTGGACGAAGCCTGTGCCATGGTGCGGACGGAAATTGACTCTATGCCGACAGAGCTGGATGACATCGCCCGTAAGATTATGCAGCACGAAATTGAAGAAGCTGCTTTGAAAAAAGAAACAGACGCACTTTCGCAGGAGCGTTTGGCCAATATTCGTAAAAATTTGGCCGAACTGCGTGCCCAGTTTAACGAAATGAAGGCTAAGCTTGAAAACGAAAAGCAAGCCATCAGCAAGGTACAAAAGCTGCGCGGCGATATTGAGCGCGTGAATGCGGAAATTGAACGCGCCCAGCGCGGTTATGATTTGAACAAGGCTGCCGAGCTGAAATACGGCGAGTTGCCCAAATTGCAGCAGGAGTTAGAGGCTGCCGAGGCCGAAAATGAAAAGAAGCATGCCTCTGCAAACCGTTTGCTGCGTGACCGTGTTACCGATGAAGAGATTGCCAAAATCATCGGCCGCTGGACGGGGATTCCCGTTGCACGGCTGATGGAGGGCGAACGCCAAAAGCTGCTGGCCTTGCAGGATACCCTGCACAAACGCGTTATCGGCCAGGACGAAGCCGTTCAGCTGGTATCGGACGCTATTTTACGCTCCCGTGCCGGGATTCAGGATCCGAACCGACCGATTGGTTCCTTCCTGTTTTTGGGGCCGACCGGCGTTGGTAAAACAGAGCTGGCCAAAACCCTGGCAGAAGCCATGTTTGACGACGAGCACAATTTGGTGCGGATCGACATGACCGAATATATGGAAAAATACTCCGTATCGCGCTTAATCGGAGCGCCTCCGGGATATGTCGGCTACGAAGAAGGCGGTCAGCTGACCGAGGCCGTACGCCGCAAGCCCTATTCCGTTGTGCTGTTTGACGAGGTGGAAAAAGCACATCCTGATGTGTTTAACGTGCTTTTGCAGGTGTTGGATGACGGCCGTATCACCGATTCACAGGGACGTACGGTTGATTTTAAAAACACCGTAATTATCTTGACCTCAAACCTCGGCTCGGAATATATTTTGGAGGGGATTAACGACAAAGGCGAAATCCGTGATGATGTGCGCGACAAGGTAAACGATTTGTTAAAGCACAGCTTCCGTCCCGAATTTTTAAACCGTCTGGACGAGATTGTGTTCTACAAGCCGCTGACCAAAACCGAAATCAGCTCTATTGTTCAGCTGATGGTGGACGATCTGCGCAAGCGTTTGGCCGACAAGCAGCTTGACTTTAAGCTGACAGATGCCGCCACGCAGTATATTATCGATACGGGCTACGACCCCGTTTACGGTGCGCGTCCGCTGCGCCGTCTGCTGCAAAGCAAGGTCGAAACGCTTTTGGCACGAAAAATTATTGAAAGCGATGATTTAAAACCGGGTGATACCTTAACCGTTGATTATAAAGATGGCAAGCTGCAAATCGTATAATCCGTATAACGGGGAGATTCCGGTGTCAAAGGGGCTTATCCGCCGCCGTTAAAATCAATTTTTCCTTTTCGGCGCGCGTCATGGCCTTAATGGCACATTCGCGCTTCAGTGCGGCCGATTTATCGGCGCACGCCTCCCAATATACGAGCGTAACCGGCAAGCGGGCACGGGTATATTTTGCCCCGCGCCCGCTGTTATGTACCGCAACACGATGCGCCACATCGGTTGCATAACCTGTATATAATGTGCGATCGGCACATTGTACAATATACACATAATACATCACGCTGCCTCAGTTTTCTTTCCGCGCCAAGTATGCTTCCAGCACGGCGTAAGAGGTGCTGCCCTTGGGATGCACCATAGAAAGCGCCTGCTCGGCCGGTACCCACATGGCGCTGTCCACTTCGCCCGAAAGGATAAAGTCTGCCTGCTCTGCCTCGGCAATACAGCCAATCATCAACAGTTCTTTTTTGGCAAACCAATATGTACCGCAAATGGTTAAATTCCGCACCGAAATGTTGAGTTCTTCCTGCACCTCGCGCACGGCGGCCGATTCAGCCGTTTCTCCCGGCTTTACATAGCCCGAAACCAGGTTGCAATATATGTCTGATATATACGCCTGCCGCAGCAAGGCGGCTTCTCCTTTTTCATTCACCACCAGCACAATGACACAGGTGGGAAACATGGCAAACAGCGGCATTTGACAGGTTTCGCAATAGGGCATCAGCCCCTCGTCCCCGATTTCTTTTTGTATGGCCTTGGCGCCGCAGGCGGGACAATACTGAAATTGCATGATAAACGCTCCTTTAAAACGGTCTATAAACGGATAACCGCTATGCCTTTTTCAATTTTCATTTCTGTTCCAAACGGCTTGGAAATGTCAGCCAAATGCTCCAAAATGGCCGTCCCCTTGGCCGGAACAGGGAATCCGCTTTGGCTGCGCGGCAGCTCGAAGCCCATTTCCAGCGGCATCAGTTCCAAATGCGTCAGTTCACCGTTTTCCATTTCCCACAGCGGAATAACGGTTTCAAAACATTCGCGCTTTGTCATTAAGCCGAGAGTAAAATCATGAGACCGCGTTTTAAACAACTCGTGCATCGTTGCATCGGAGGTCAGGCCGTATTTGGCGTAAAAATCCTCCGGCGCAAAGGAGCCGCTTTCCACCTGCGTCATAAAGTCGCCCAGCGAATAAAAAATGGGACGATTTTTATATACTTCAACACCGCGCAAAAGGTGCGGACCGTGACCGATGACGCCATGTGCGCCGCTGTCAATGCAGCGCCGTGCAAATTCCGGTATAAAATCGGCCAGCTGCACTTTTTCGCCCTTGCACTCATGCGCATGCAGCGATACCATAATGTAATCGGCTTGAAATTGTGCCTCGTAAATAGCCTTTTCCACACGGTTCATATCCGCTTCGCAAATGGTTTCACGAATCCCCGGGGTCTCGCCGACTTCAAAAAGCAAATCACCAAAAGCGGCGCAGCCCTCCGGCAACGGCGGATAGTACCCCTCTGCCCGTTCTATATCATTTTGGACATTCACGCCGGTTGCAGCCGCAACGGTACGAATCATTTCAAGTTGTTCGGGACGTACAATATAACGGGTTGAAACATGCAGGCCGTTCACGCCGGGGCGACCCGGTACGCGCCGACCCTGTTCCCCTGCCATAGAAGCCGGATGAAAAGTCGAGACAACGCTGATTATAGCCACGCGGCCTTTGGGCGTATCCAAATAAGCAGGCGCGGCAGCGCGGCTTAAATTTTCACCCACGCCGCTGTTTACAAAGCCATAGTTCCGAACGGCCTCCAGCGTTTTCAAAAGTCCGTTGTACCCATAATCCATTGTATGATTATTGTTAAACGAAAGTACATTAAAACCGTATGCCCGAATATCCTCCAATATTTCGGGGTCGGCGCGCAGCCATGTGCCGCCCGAATATTGCGACGCATAACATTCCCCTTCGCGGTTTAAGGTTGTTTCCAAATTGCAAAAGCGAAAATCACCCCGACCGATGTAATCTCTCACCTCTTGAAAGCCTTTGTAGTCCTTCGGCATTCTGCGCTGCATCAGCGCGTCACCCACTGCTGTAAATTTCATTGTTTTTTTACCCCTTCACTTGATTTTTCTTGATTGTATCACACGGTGTGCAAAACACAATACTCGCTTTGTTTTTCAAAAATGATGAAGTCAATCCAATCCGTTTGGGAAATTTCTTAAATTAAATACATTCGCTGCTTTATCTCCCTGAATTGTAATCATGTTATTGTCTTCATTTACCGATATTATGACCAAAGGCCCTCTTATAATGGCATCGGCTCTTGTTTGTTCGACACCCCTATTTTTCAGAATGGTTTCAAAATGTTCTCGTTCTGCAGGCAGCAAGGCATTGTCCATATTTTCGGGACTGTACCACGCCGACGGATTCAGAGGGTTTTCAATCCCGTTTTTATCAAGAAAGTATGTTTGTCTTTCTCCGTAAAGCGCGTTGCCTCGCGTTAAAATTTCGTTTTCGTCTTTTTCATCATAGCTAAAATAAGCTTTGACCAAGCCAACAAAGGGATAGGCACTGTCCGCTACCGAAAACTCTAATCTCATCGTCCCGTCAGCGTCTAAAAATTCAATATTGTTCAGTTCCACCACAAACCGGATTGCATCCTCGGCAATTACATGAGCCTCGGAGAAAATTGCGCGGTCTTTCATGTTTTCCCATGCTTCTCCCCATGGCAACGAATCGATCATAAACTTCTCATCCACCAATGCTTTTGCATCGGTGGCCGCCGCACCTTGGGCAAATCCGTCATACATCCTTATAAGAGTCACAATTGCCTGCTCCGCGGTATATAAATCCTTCGGTGCGAATCGGTTATCCGTAACGCCTTTCATAATGCCCATATTGCAGATAATCTGAATTTCGTTTTTAGCCCAATCGGAAATTCTATCCTCATCGGCAAAGACAAAATACAATTCGGTTGCTTTCCAATCGGGATATGCTTTACATATCAAGCGATACAGAATTGTCGCTGCTTCTTCACGGGTCAAAAAATCCTGCGGTGCAAACTCTGTTTCGGTTTTACCCTCAATCAGGCCGAACGTATGCAATGCGGCAACATGCGTATTGTCCGTATCTGTAAAGGGTGCAGCTGTTATCGTCGGAAGCGCTGCGGATGTAAGATTTTCAAGATAGCTGAAGATCAGGTCACAAAAATCCTCGCGCGTAACAGCCTTGGGGAAATCATAATTATCATCGGCGCCGATAAGCTTTAAGTCTTGCGCCCGGTCAATACTATCCCTTGCCCATTCGCTTGCCGGCACAAAAGCTGTATCAGCCCATGCGGCTGCCGTTACGGAACAAAGCATGGCAATGGTTAAAAGAACGGATAAAACCTTTTTCATAAAAAATTCCTCCTTACGCTTTTTTGTGGACTTAGGCATATGGGTTTCACTTGATTTTTCTTTATTGTATCACACGGGGCATAAAAATGCAATACGGTCTTTTGTGTCATTTTTTATTGCCGGGCGCCCCAATTTTCACATGTGTAAATACAGATCGGCCAAAAAAAGCGCCGCAGCAAAGCGAAATTGCCTTGCCACAGCGCTTACATATGAATGTAAAGCTCGTAAAAAATACGTATGGATCAAAAAAACACAAACACACAGGTATATGTTTGTATGTCAAAAAAAGCCGAAGCCCTGGGGCAGCGTCTTGATTCCGGCAGCATGTCATACGGTTTTGCGCCATGCAGAAAAAGTCTCCAGCCAACCAATTCTGCGCCTTACAAATCAATCAGGCCAACGCTTACCGTAAGCGCCTCGTTCACGCGTTCCATCAATTCTTCATCCAGCCTGCCGATTCGTTCTCTCAGCCGTTTTTTGTCAATTGTCCGAATCTGCTCCAGCAAAATGACAGAATCCCTGGAAAGGCCGTAATCATCGGCCATAATTTCAATATGCGTCGGAAGCTTAGCCTTATTAATCTGCGAGGTGATTGCCGCAACAATAACCGTTGGACTGAATTTGTTGCCAACGTCATTCTGAACAATCAGCACAGGGCGCACACCACCCTGTTCCGAACCAACCACGGGACTTAAGTCCGCATAAAATATATCTCCTCTTTTAACTACCACACGATTCACACTCCGCCAATTTTTCCTCATAGCCGGAAAACTGCTGCGTTTCCGCCTCAAAATACATGCCGGCTATTTCCAGGTTTATCTCCGCCATTTCCTGATAACCGCGTTTTAATTGCTCCTTCAGCGTCATCTTTCGTTTTTCGGCCAAATAGCAGCGCATGGCCTCCCGAACAAATTCGCTGCGGTTTGATTTTTCGCTGGTGCAAATTAAATCGACCTCTTCCAAAAGCGGCTCAGGGACGGTTATTAAAACCTTTTTCAGCTGCGACAAAACGATTGCCCCCATTCGTCATAAAATATTGTGCAATAGCTAAGTGTTACACATATTATTATATAGAGTTTTATATCCTGCGTCAAGGCTTAAAATTTTCCAGTTGCCTCGCGGCTCAGCATGCGGCCGTCCTTTACATACAAACGCGGGATTCTCGCTCCGATGGTGCATAATATTTCATACGAAATGGTTTGGCAAAGCTCTGCCAGATCATCTGCCGTTACGGTTGCGCCGTTCTCCTGCCCCAATACCGTAACGGTATCGCCGACATGTATAGTATGGACAGAACCGATGTCAATCATACATTGATCCATACAAATTTTGCCGAGCACGGGAACGCGCTGACCGTCCGCCAGCATGAAAACCTTGGAGGAAAGTCCGCGTTTATAGCCATCGGCATAGCCGATCGGAACGGTTGCCACGCGCATATTTCGCGGTGCAACAAAGGTCCAGCCATAGCTGATGCCTGCGCCCTTCGGCACGCTGTGGATGTGAATGACGCGCGATTTTACGCTCATAACGGGCTTTAGCACCGCACGTTCCCGATGAATGTATGCCGAAGGATAATACCCGTATAAAATAATACCGGGACGCACCATTGTCAGCTGATATTCGGGAAAATCAAAAATGCCTGCACTGTTTAAGATGTGCTGTAAGGGAATATGAATCCCCTCCGCGTCCAGCGCGTCAATCACGTCCGTAAAACGTTTAAACTGCGTATGTACACCGGAGGAATCGGCCTCATCCGCACAGGCTAAATGCGTAAAAATACCCTCTGTGTAAAGATTTGGCAAGCAAGAGACCGCAAGCATGGCCTGCACGTCCGAAACGTCAAACCCGATGCGCTCCATCCCGGTGTTCACTTTTAAATGGATCCGTGCGCGCTTATTTTGCCGCACGGCCTCGGCCGATAAAGCTTTGGCAAACGAAAGACTGTACACCGCCGGGGTAATGTCCTCGCGCACCAAACACTCGGCCTCACATTCTGCCGCATAACCTAAAATCAAAATCGGCGCACTGATTGCCGCGCGGCGCAGCTGGAGCGCTTCTTCCAGCGTGGCTACCCCCAAATAGTCCGCCCCTGCCGCCAAAAGTGTTTGAGCACAGGCCACCGCGCCATGACCGTATGCATTGGCCTTGACAACCGCAAGCACCTTGGTTTCGGGATGCAGCAGCTCCCGAATTTGGCAGAAATTATCGGTCAGTGCATTCAAATCAATCTCTGCCCAGCTTCGTTCCATACTTTCTTCTGTGTTCATTGATATTGTCTCCCCCCGTGTTATCATGATAAAGTCCTTATTGAAAGATTGCATCCTCTAATGCAGGATTATAGCAAAAGTCAAAATATTCAGCCGTCATGCGGATATTACCCCCCACGTCATATAAGGTTAAAACCTTGGGTGTCAGCTTTTTGCTGTCTAACAAAAGCGTAACCTTATATTCCTCCGACTGCCGCGGCATCACTGCCGTTTCCAGCAGCATTTGGCCGCTCTCGCCGCCGCTTGCCGAAACCGCTGTATCCTCCGACTGGTAGTACAGTGCAAAAAATTCGTCCGGCCGCGTATAGTTCAGTTCGGGCACGGCAGGCAGTGTAACCTCTCCCATGCCCGCCTGCCGCAGCGTAACGGAATCGCCGTTATATATGGCCGCAAGCCCGGACAGGCTTTGCGGCGATGTTACTGTAATGCGCGCCGCATCCGGCACCCGAACCTGCTGTTCCAGTTCATATACTTCTTCGGTTTTGTTGCTTTGCACCGTCATGCGTACGCGTGCGGTGTAGCTTTTCATTTGGCTGTATTTTTTGTGGATTCTTTGGTATACGTCCGCCTCACTGTCCGAAAGCGGAACGACCCCCGTACAGGCCGCTGTTATCATCAGTGTAAGAAGAAGCGCGCACACGGCGCACAGCCGCTTACACACCAGGCATCAATCCCTTCTGCCGTTTTCCGCCGCCAGCAAAACCGCCGGCAAAGCATCCAGCACATCCCCGGCCATCATGCCGCGCGCACCCAGCTTTTTGCGCGCCAGCAGCCCTGCACGGGCATGGATGAATACGCCCAAATCGGCCGCCGCTTTGGCCGAAAGTCCCTGCGCCAAAAGCGAAGCGATAATGCCCGAAAGCACATCGCCGCTGCCGGCCGTTGCCAGGCCGGAATTGGAGATCGGGCAAATGCAAGCGCTGCCGTCCGGATGCGCCACAATAGTATCGGCGCCCTTAAGCACCAGAACAATTTTGTATTCCCGTGCAAAGTCAACCGCCGTGCGCAACCTGTTGGCCGCAATATGCTCCACCGAATGGCCGCTGATGCGTGAAAACTCCAGCGGATGCGGCGTTAAAATAACCGGCGTGGTTTTATTTTTTAATATATTTATATTCCCTTTTAAAAGATTTATGCCATCCGCATCCAGCACCAGCGGCTTTTCACACGCTGTGATAAGCGGCAGCAGCACCTTTTTGGTGTTCTCGCCTGTGCCGATGCCGCAGCCTGCCAGCAAAACGTTTTGCGTCCGCAAGCGTTCCTCCAAAATGCCGGCCGCAGTTTTAGAGAGTGCATCGCCCTCCATCGGCAGCGGCAGGGTCATCACTTCTCGCACCTGAGAGGCAACGGCATCTAGCATAGATTTCGGCACAGCCGCCGTAACCATTCCGGCACCGCTGCGCAGCACCGCCGTAGAGGACATAACCGCCGCGCCGCACATGCCGGGGCTGCCCACAAACGCCAGCACCTTGCCAAAGGTGCCCTTATGGCTGTTGTCATCATGCTTCGGCAGGCGGTCAAACAAGCTCTCGTCCATCACACAAAACGGCGACGGAAAGGCCTTTACCGTCTGCTGCGGCAGTGATATATCCGTCACAACCACCTCGCCGCAAAACGTCTTAGCCGGGTACAAAAATTGTCCCGGCTTGGCAAGGCCGAATGTCACCGTTAAATCGGCACAAACACTTTGCTCTGCCGCGCCGTCATCTGCCGCACAGCCGCTGGGTATATCCACCGCGGCCACAAAGGCATGCGTTGCGCCTATTGCCTCAAACACGGCCGGAAGCGGCTCTCTCACCGACCCGTGAAAACCCGTGCCGAGCAGCGCATCCACCGCAATATCACACGGTGCTTTTGCCGCTTTATCCCACGGTAAAACCGAAATCCCCATACGGGTGATAATTTCAAAATTCGTCTTGGCATCTGCCTTTAAGCGCTGCGGATCAAACACGGCCGCCACCGTAACGTAAGCGCCGCGATTGGCCGCATGGCGGCTGATGGCAAATCCGTCTCCGCCGTTGTTGCCGCCGCCGCAAAATACCGTCATCCGCTTGCCCGAAAGGCTGCCGACCTTTTGCTCCAGCACATCACAAAAGCTGCGCGCAGCGTTTTCCATCAAAATCAGTCCGCTGATGGCATATTCACGCATGGCCAGCTGTTCCAGCTCCGTCATTTCTTCGGCTGTTACAAGCTTCATTTTTGCACAACCCCGTTTCTGTTTTAATTGGCACGCAGCTTTTCAATCCGCGTAACCTGCCGTTTGCCGTTTTCTTCGTCATAATACGCCACCACAAACGAGCCTTTTTTGATCGTCACACCCTTTTCGTTTAGGGTGACAATGTCCTTTTGCACCTGCTCCGAAAGGGAAAGCTTCCATTTGACATTTTCCACAACCAGCACCATGCTGTCCTTTTTCAATTCTTCAATACGTCCCTCCACCGCCTTCGGGTCGGTCGATACCACGCCGCCCTCCGGGTTGGTGATGGTTTCGGGTATCGGTTCTTCTTCCTCCTGCGTGCCGCCGCAGGCCGAAAGAGGAAGAATGCATAACAGCAGCAGCATACAAACCGCTATTATCTTTTTATTCATGATGAATCCTCCTTAAAAATCGGTCATAAAAACCAATCATGTAGCTCAGCGCTACATCGTATACAATAAACGCAAGCTCCAGTCCCAGCAAAATAAGCCCTGCATATTGCACCAAAAGCGTTAATACCGCAGGACTGACGCTTGGCATAAAAAAGGCGCGAAATACAAAGTATAAGGCCGCAAGCGCCGCGTTAAACGCAAGGATTTTCAATATCCATTCCGCCCACAGCTTGCGCAGCCGCTCAATATACAGCTTAACAATGGGGTAATACCCCACAAACAAAATGTAAACGGATACATACATCCGCTTAGGCACCAGCAAGAGCAACAAAAGAGAGGCGGCAACATATAAAGCAACGCCCGTGCGCACACCATACTGATATACGCTGACCGCCACAAAAAGCGAGGCAAGGGCAAGCGCCGCCAGCCGCCCCGTCGAGAGTGTCGAAGCGCCGTACAGACAGATGACCGTGAGTGCCAGCAGCATGGCCGAAAAAGTAATTCGTTTCGTCATATGCGTCACCTTAACAGCAGGGGATCAAATCGCCGCCCATACATTCGCAGCAGCAATCAGCACAAATCAAACTCTGGCAGCAGTCACACGCGCTCATGCCGCCCGTCATATTTGTACCAACGGTCCGATACCCTCGGCCCTGGTTCATGTATTGGTTCAGCGCGCTGCGGTATTCCATGTTGTGCGGCTCCATGCTCACAGCCTGGCGGATAAAGTTAAGCCCCTGCTCAAACCAGCCGCGGCGCATAAACACCGTGCCTTTTAAAAAGAACCATTCGGCCGTGCGATTTGCCAAAGCGTCCAGTGCGCGGTCTGCCTCGTCAATACGGTTCATTTGAATCAGATTGCGGATTTGCGCAAAATTACCGGCACCGCCGCCGCTTGCCGAGCCTGCCCTACCGCCCGATGCCGACTGTCCGTAGGCTTGTCCGCCGCCGTGCGTCAGCTGTTCATAAGCCTCGTTAATCTCTTTAAATTTTTCCGCAGCCAAATCTGCCAGCGGATTGTTTACATAATTATCCGGATGATATTTTTTAGCCAAAGTCCGATAGGCCTTTTTAATTTCCTCCGGTGTGGCGTTTCGCGATACGCCGAGCACTTCATAAGGGTCTTTCATGATGTTTCTCCTTTTCACCGCTTTGCGCGGCGATATTTTCATTAAAGGCCCGGTCAAGCGCATGCCGCAGGCCTAAATAGATACAATTTTCCAAAACGGCTTGATGCCGCACGGGCGCAAGCAGTTCATAGCTGGCTGCCAGTTGACCAAGCGTATACTCCAGCGAAAGCTGTACATCCTCCTTCTTCGGTGCATCGGCCGATAAAAAGGGGTTATAACAACCCTTTTGCCTGTCTGCCTCCCGATCCTCCCAGGCATCCAGCAGATAGATAAACCGCCCCAGCAAAAAGCCCATATGGCCGAGCACACGCCGATGATCCGTACTGCCTGCCTGCTCTGTATCAAACAAAGCCGCCATCAGCTCGCCGAATATGGCGGCAACCTCATCCGCCACGGTGCAATGTGCCGCCTCCAAAGCCGAAAGCGCCGAAAGCTTTTCGCGGATGGCTGCCTCTTGCGCAGGATATTGTTTTTTTGCTTTTCGATACTTGCCGTACATAAACGGCATCAATAGCAGCGCGCGGACGGAACGGTTATCGTGCCAGTCATCCTTCAGCTTAAACCAAACCAACAGCACGTTTACAGCCGCCGCATATAAAAGCGCAGGCTCTTTTTGCACAATCGGCCGCCTGATAAACGGATTTGCCATGCATCGTCCCGGGCACAGCTGCGGTTCGTTTTCTGCCAGTGCCGAGAGCAAAACGGCCAAAAAAGTGGCATCGTAGCTTAAAAAATACCGTGCCGGAAAGCCGTATTCATGCTGTAGTGTTTTGCATACGCCGCAATAGCAGGCCTTAAACCAATTATAGTCCTTCACCTTCAGTTCGTTTTTGTCAATTTTTACATACCCGAACATGGTCAGACCTCC
>UQYH01000066.1 GCA_900545185.1 uncultured Eubacteriales bacterium
CGAATTCTGGATGCCAATCGTAATCTTGTCGCTGCTCGTGATTGTCGGAAAATTCATTTTTGGAGTCATGGGTATGCCGCTGCCCATACGCAGAATAAACATAATCACAATCGTCGGCGCAATGCCCGGTATGGTAACGTGTATGGCCTGCTTAAAACGTCCGGCTCCCTCAATGGCCGCCGCCTCGTACAGTTCCATGGAAATACTCGACAGCGCCGCCAGATAAATAATGGAGCCCCAGCCGATTCCCGTCCATATATCGCTTAAAATGTAAATCGGCACAAACGCACTCGGACTGTTAAGCAGATTGGATCTTGTGCCGCCGAACAGCACAATGATGTCATTGATAATACCGCCGGAAAGCGTGAACTTTTTAATCATACTGCATATAACGACCAGCGAAATAAAATGCGGCAGATATGATATTGTCTGCACCGTTTTTTTAAAGGTTTTGTTTTTAATCTCGTTCATCAGCAGCGCCAGTAAAATAGGAGCCGGAAAGCCAAACACAATACTGCACAGGCTGATCGTCAAGGTGTTTTTCAGCAGTCTTCCGAAATAAAAGGAGTTGAAAAACGTTTTGAAATGCAAAAAACCAACCCACGGGCTGCCCAGCACGCCTTTTGACGGAGAATAATTCTGAAATGCCATCAATATGCCGTACATAGGTTTATAGGCAAAGATAAGGAAAAACACAAAAACCGGCAAAAACATCAGGTACAGCTCATAGTTTTTCGACAGCTCCTTCCTGACGGCAGATTCTCCCGCTTTCCTTGGTTTCATTCGTTTCGTTTGAGATGTTTGCACAATCCAGCTCTCCTTTTTCGCATATCTTACCGATTCATATAACGGTCTACAGCCTTTTGATAGATTTCAATTGCTTTTTCGGCGCCGATGTTCTTCATTTGAGACAAATAGCTGTCCCAATTTGACAAATCCATCGTACCCATAATAAAGCCAAACATAGATTCATCCTGATACGCATGCAAATCCGTCAGAATTGTACCCAGCTCGTCATTTTCTTCTTGTGTAAAGTTCACCATCGGAAGCTTATATTGGGCAATGTCCGATTCCTTCCACTTTTTAACGGCTTCTGTCTGCTGCGGATACGAACGTGTTGCCTCGGTAACCGTTAAAGACTGCAAACAGGGACCGGAGCTGCTGCCCAGGGTATAATCCGTCAGCAGGTCGCTGAGACTTCTGCCGTCCGGGTTGTTAAGGGCAAAGTCCGTAAAGGTCGGTACGCCATCCTTCATTTCAAAGGTTTCGCCTTCAACACCGTAATTCATTAAAAGATACCCTTCATCGCTGTAGCCGTAATCCAAAAGGCGTGCTGCCAGTTCAACATTTTTGCAGTCTCTTGAAATTGACCAGGCGCGCAGCGGTGTATACTGCCAATCCATTTGAGAGAATTTCGGTCTTTCACCCTTGTTTAAAACGGGATACGGCGCACCCACCAAGTCAAATTCCGTATTACCCGTTGCACGTGCAGAGGTCATCCATGCGCCCATACCGCCGCCTACCAATGCGTATGTTGCACCGGCTTTGCCGTTTAACATGGAATTTTCAAGAATTTTTGTATCGGCGCCTGCAAAGTTCTGATCCAAAAGTCCGCTGTCATACCACTGTTTCATTTGAAGCAGAAAACCCTTATATCCCGGTTCAAGAGGGCCGTATTTAACCTTGCCGTCCTCTACATAAAAATCATCCGTTACGCCGTAAGCGCCCGTCAAAAAGCCGGACGTAAACGGCGATGCACTGTTTACAAGCATCAGCGGTGATTCAACATTCAGCTTTTCTTTAAAAGCGGTCAGCACGGCCGTCCAATCGTCAATTGTTTCCGGCACATCCAGATTCAGCTGTTTCAGCCAGTCGGCCCGCAGCATACCGCCGCCATAGGTTCCCAGCTCGTCGCTTTCACGGATAAACCCAAAGGTATAATAATCGCCCTTATCGGTTTTCAGCATTGTAGCAATCTCCGGTCTGTCCTCTAACACTTTTTTGTAATTGGGCGCCCATTTATCCAAAATTTCGTTCAGCTGCAGGATAATGCCTTCATCCAATGCTTTTTGCGCACCATAATGATACCAGTCGCCCACAATAATATCGGGCAGAGAGCCGGAGGTCAGCAACAGGTTAAACTGCTCTGAAACCAGTCCCGCTGCCGGGTGCTGATATTCCACATGAACACCGGTTTGTTTCTCCAGCGCCTGTGCGCATTTAGAATCCGCAAAGTTAGAATATAAAACGGACTGTGAGGAATTAAGCTCCATCCACATGGACAGGGTATCATCACAGTTCACCGGATAGGTTCCGTTTGCGGGATATGTAATTGTGTTGCCTTTATTTCCCGTTTGTTTGGCCGACGAGCAGCCGCTCATCAGCATTGCGCCGCAAACAGCCAGCGCTGCTGTTTTGAATAGCTTGTTCTTGAATTTTTTTTGCATGTCTCGTTCCCCTCTTTCTTAATTTTTAAGCTTATAAAATGGATTTTACCAATATCTCTCCCAATGTCTTGCCGCACGCATAAGCGCCTCCAGATAAAAGTAATCGCCGTAGGGCGCGCACGGCTCACAATAGCCCTGCGGCTTCGCCGGCATAACGCCTTTTATTAAGCCCTCACAGCCATCCGTCGGCTTAACGGCATATGTCGAAATTGCCGAGGACATAATCTTTCGGGCCGTCTCAAGATAAGTCGGCATTTTGCCTTGATCGGCAGGCAGATAATTTGCCAGCTCCATAATACCGCAGGCTGCAATAACACCGGCCGATGTATCCGTGGCGTCATCCTCTGTACCCATGGCGCTGAAGTCCCAGCTGGGAATCCCGTTTTCCGGCAGATGTGCAATGAAGTAATCCGTTATGGTTTCAAAGGTTTGAATCCAGCTTGCATCACCCGTGTACGTATACATTAAAGCCGAACCGTAAATCATCCATGCGTGACCGCGCGACCAGCAGGAGTTATCTCCGCTGCCCTGCCAGGTAAGACCGCCCTTGGGGCCTGCCGTTTCAAAATCCATCAGAAAATGATGATATGTAGAGCCGTCCTTGCGAATCACATATTTTCTTGTTGTTTCCGCATGACGGATGGCCTTGTCGCGGTAGCTTCTTTTGCCGGTTTCCTCCGTTGCCCAAAACAGCAGCGGAATGTTGAGCATTGTGTCAATAATAAACTTATAATTTTCAGGCTCCATCTCATAGCCCATAGACTGAATAAATCCGCCGCGTACACGAAAACGGCGGCTTAAAGAATAGGCCGCTTCTTCTGCCGCCTGCTTTGCCAAACGGTTGCCCGTCAGCTTATAGGCCGCAACGCAGGAGGGCGTGTATAAAAAGCCCGTATCGTGATGCCAGTCAATCTGCATGTTATCGTCCATACGCTTTGCAAAATCGACGACGTTTTTTTCGGCCAGCTCACGAAAAGCGGCCTCCCCCGTCAATTCATAAGCAAGCCACAGCTGTCCCGTCCAAAAGCCCTCCTCCCAAACATGGTTTCTCAAGTCGGCCATCGGCGCCACCTGATAGGCTTCATCGGTATACGCTGCCGGATAGACATTGCCTGCTATGTATTTCTGCATATCGCGTTTTAAAATCGCAAGTGCATTTTGAATAGCTGTCTCTAAGCTTTGCTTCAGCCCCTCATCTGTTTCGGCCAGCAAAAAATTTGTTTTTCTCATAAAATATTTCTCCTTCCGCATCGGTAGCATTGCTGTTTTGTTCTTATACAAAAATTATAATATATAACCCTCCGGCCGAACAAGAGCCATTTTGTGCGATTCATATCCACTTTGTGCGATTTGTACCCGATTTGTGCGTATATAGAAAAAAATACCCAAACCGCGCAGCAGTCGGGTATTTTTGCAGGATTATTTGTTCAGGGTTCGGCGATATTCGGCAGGCGTAATGCCAAGCTTTTGACGAAAAGCACGCGTTAAGGCTCTCGAATCGTTAAAGCCCACTTCGGCCGCAACCGTTTCCATGTTTGCATTAATGTTGTCTTTTATATAGGCTTTGGCCTGTTCCACGCGCACTTCTTTAATGTACTCTAAAATGCCGAGGCCGTATGCGGCTTTAAAAATTCTGGTCATATGGTAGCGGCTTAACCCTATTTTTTCTTCCAAAAGCTGCACACTCAGCATCGAATCCTTATAGTGCTCATCAATATATTTTTTAATTCTGTCCACGGCGCCTCCGCTCTTACGGGATAATTTTTCCTTATTTTCAAGGCATAGCTTTTCCGCTGATTCATATATTTTCCGTTTCATTTCCGTCACCTCACAGCGCTGTGTGCAGTTCTCTGCCAGCTCTCTTTTCTGTTCCGCATCATCGGCCAGCTTAATCATTGCGGCAGTCAGTTCAACAATCCGGCACTTTACAGAAGCCGCCACGGTTTTTTCGCCGCTTTTAAATATTGTGTCCAAAACCTTTCGTGTTTTTTCACAATCTCCCTCACAAATTGCCGAAATAAGCTGATATTCGCTTTCCGCATTATAAACAGCTGTGCTCTCTTTTCTCAATTCATTGCAGCAAAAAACACCGCTCATGGCATTCAGCCTTAAAAAGTCCATTGTTTCCGCCGCTTCGTAGTACATATGCGACAAATTGCTTTCACCCAAACAAATCTCGCTTACGGCCACTCGCAGCGTATATTCAAATTCCTGTCCGAAAACGCCGTTGCAGGTGTTGCACAAATCTACAATTTTTTGCTGGGCGTTTACCGCGTTCGGCGTCAGGTTGATGACTAAAACAATGGCATCCTCCACATTTAAGGTGTAGCATACGTATCCCTCACGCTCGGCCAGTTCAGACATAACGTTATCAATTAAAAAGCTCAGCAGTTCTCTCCGTTTCCCGGCGGTTAAATCCTCCTCTTCTTCAAACAAAACCGCATAATCCGATGCATCGCAGACCGCCAGAATATACCTGTCGGAAACCGCACTGACGCGAATCCCCGTTTTTTGCTCCAGTTCCTGCACATTACCCCTTCCGTACAGCATTTCCAAAAGGGATTTGTTAATCAGATATTTTTCCTGCTGACTGATTTTTTGTTTCTGCTCCTCATTGGCTTCCAAAATTTCAAAAAGCGATTTATGTAAAAAGACATATTCGTCCTTTTCGTCTCCCTTGTAGCCTGTTTTGCTCTTTAAAAGCATCAAGGTCTGTTTTAGGGGAACATAATTTTTTCGGGAAAGAAAAACCGCGCAAAGGCCGCCCAGTATTAAGCACAGCGCAATGCCTATGACCATTAAAAGCCGCACCGAATGTAAGCGCCGCCAAAATATCTCTTTGGGGCTGGCAACAGCGCAGCACCAGTTCCCCTCCTTCAGTTCAAGAAACGATATAACCTGCCGGCGATCCGTATACATGCCTTTTTCACGCTTTGCTACATCAATTGTCAGGTCTGGGTTACTGCTGAAAATCGTTTCGTTTGCCTCGTTTAAAAATAACATCCCTTTATAGGATTGCTTCAGCAGCGCATTGGTGCTTTCAAATATATAATCCATGTTGGCACTGGCAACCACCAGACATTTGGCCGTACGGCGTGTAGAGCCGAACGGATACAGCCCGACAAAGCAAAGACTTCTTTCCGGCCGGCTTTGCAGCGTGGTGCTAAAGGACAAATCACAAAATCCACCGTAGGGATGCTCCTGTAAAAATCTCTCCAGCTCGTCGGCCTTTGCATCACCGAAAACAATGGTGTTGATTGTGGCAGACTTATGAATACCGCTTCGGGTGGAAAACGCCATGTCGGAACGAAGGTCGTGCGCGTAAATTTCATCCACAAAATTATTCAGTGTAATATACACCTGTGCCGTCCGATGGATTCTGTTTGCCGAAAGTAAGCCTTCCGCGTAGTTATTCTGGAAGTAATACAGCATACTCTGAAAATCCTTGTGCATACATATTTCGGTAAAAATTTGCCGCATGCCGTCAAAGGTATTGGAAAGATTCGACTCCACCGAGCTTAAAACCATCTCGTTGGATTCATAAATTTCTCGTTCAACCTCTTTTTGCTGCATGACAAAAAAGCACATAAATATAATAATGGGCACCAATAAAAGAAGTAAATAGGACAATAGCCACTTTGCAGGAACACTTGCTTTTTTTATCATAAATCCACCCTCTGGTTCATAAAAACCCGTATAGCCCGACCCCTTTCAGCGGAGTCGGGCTTTGATTCGGTTTTTGTGTATTACGTACCGTTATTTAAAAGTTATAATCAATCTTTTCTGTCTGACCGCTCTTGCAGGATGCAACAACGGCGCGGCAAACGGCAACGGTTCTGGCACCCTCTCGTCCGTCTGTCGGAACCGGCGTATCGTTTAACACCGCATTGCAAAATTGTTCGTTTTCGCCTGCCGTGTTATGATTGTTAACCGAAATCGGTTTAATCAGAGAAAGCTCATGCTCTTCCTCTTCCCAAACACCGTCAAGCACCGGGCCGTTTGCACAAACGCGCGAACGGTTCACCCGAATACAGGGGTCTGTATTGTTCACCGTAATGGTTCCCTTTGTGCCGTATAAAACGGTGCGCATGGTGTAATCACGCTTGCAGCCGATTGAGCAGAACACCTTACCGATAACCTGGTTCGGGAATTTAAAAATAGCAACCGTACAATCGTCCACCGGCCAGTCTGTCAGCACCTTATGATTGCTGTAAGCCGAGGTTTCCGTCGGATTGCCGGCAATCCAGCGCAGCAAGTCAATGGCATGGCAGGCGCCGCCTATAATCGGATGACGCTCCGGCGTTGTTCTCCAGTTATCGCTGCCGGGGATTTTGGAATAGTCATGTGCATATTCCGATTCCACATAAAACAAATCGCCGATAACACCGCTGTCTACCAAACGTTTTGCCTCAATAAAACCGGGTGCCATGCGGCAAATCTGACCCACCATCAGCTTTCTTCCGGTTTCCTCCGATACCCGTATCATCTCCTTGCACTCATCCAGGCTCAACGACATCGGCTTTTCACACAAAACATGCTTGCCTGCCTTCATCGCCGCAATGCTGATGGCCGCATGTGCCTGATCCGGCGTTACGACAATAACCGCTTCCACATCTTCATCCTCAACCAGCTTATGGTAATCCGTATAGACCTTGGCTGCGCCGTACTTTTCCGCCATCTCTTTGCATCTTTCTTCATTGACATCACACAGCGCAACCAATTCTGCCTGCGGCAGATTGACAATGCCCATAATTTGATGTTCACCGAAAACACCGCAGCCTATAACGCCATACTTTAATTTTTTCATTTTGTTCTTTCCTTTCATATGATAAATTTTTAATAATAAGCAATCAAATTTTATGATTCAAACAGCGCATCCGCTGTTTTCACGCCAAGCTCCTTCAGCCTTGCATTATATGCCTTCACTCTTTCCGGCAGGTAATCCAAAATGTTATGCCCGTCAAACCCAATACTGACATAAACACCGGTTTTACGAATTAAATTCTGCTGTTCCCTGCTTTCAAAAAAGCGTTTGACATATGCATGCTCATTGTATTTGTGAATGGAATCGTAATTGACGTTCATTTCCCAAAAAATACCTCGCTCGGCCATTTTTTCGCAAAATTTTTCCGCACCAAGGCCGGACTTTTCAGCAGCGTCAAACAAATCCGTATGCGCCAAACCCTTGGGAATGTTGACATACCCGGCAAAATCAAACAATTTGGCATAGCCTGCGTATGCGGTTTTAATGCCGACATGCTCAATCAAACAAAAATCAAACAAGCCGTAATCCTGCGGCATCATGTTAAAATATTCGGGCATTGTCGCTACCTCAATGCCGCAAAGCAGCTTGATTTTACCTCGATAATGCTCTTTTAAGCCGTGTATTTCCCTGGCATACACCTGTCGGATTTCATGCGTGACCTTCGTTGTGGGGTATTTGCCGTAATTATGATCCGTAATGCCCAAAAGCTCTATGCCGCCTGCGATTGCCGTATCAACGACCGCCGTCGGCGCGTCCCTGCCGCAATCGCTCCAATAGGTATGGGAATGTAAGTCCATGATTTTCATATTGCCTGCCCCCGTATAAAGCTATTGTACGATCCGTTCAGACGGTGCCAGCGGCCGCAGGCTGTCCGCAGATTGCCATGTAAAGACCTGCGCCGCCGATACCGCTTTGCCGCTCGGCACAGTAAACCAAATATCTGTCTCTGTTCTGCCGCTCCGGCAATCTATTATGCGTTCCTGCGCGTCCAGTAGTGCCACAAGCACCACGGCAGGCGTTACGGCATTGTGATACACCCTTGCGCAAAAGCTTCCGTTTTGCGGAGGTGTTTCCGTCGTCACGCCGTTTTGAGAAAATGTGACCTTATCGACCGCCAGCACCTTGGATCTTTCAATCGGCTGTCCCATGCCGAGAATTTCCCAAATTTCGTATTGTACATAGTCTAAGTCTTGGTTCTTGATATCCAAGGTAATTTTAACCGTATCGGCCGCAACACCGCCCAGATCAATATGCGTGACGACCGCCTCGTTATCCCTCGTCCCTTTGGCAATCGCATCGCCAAAGATTTCTTTGGCCGTTACATATTTGGTGACACCGTAGCTTGTAATGCCCGTTTCGATTTTCACGCTGTCATAGCAGCCAACGCCGCCGCGATTGGTGTTATAGGCTTTCAGCCATCGTTCAACCGGCATAACGGTATCAAGAAGGTACAAGCCGCCCAAATCGATTGTAATTTTCAAAGGCTTCGCCACCGTGCCGAATGAAGCATAACGATCCAAAACACTGCCTCGGTAATTGTCATAGCTGCCGTCTACAATCATATAATCCCGCAACTGTGGTCGGGAAGGGATATTCACCGTAATCTTTTTGTTTAAAAACACATTGGTTCTCGTCGGCTCTTCCGTTGGTTTTGTGTAATCGGAATCCGTTTTCAGCTGCCAATCCGCAAGGGCGGTATAAGCCTTGGCTTCGCAAACGGGCGCCCCGTCCGCCATCGGCACAAGCTGCACCGCCATATAAACCGCAGATGTTCCCGTTTTATGAACGGCCAGCTTTTGCACTCCGCTGTTATCCGATTGTGTGTCAGGGTGCGGTGAGGTTGCTAAAGGTGCGGCCTCCATCACGCTGAAGGTCAGGCTGTCATCCTCCGAAATCAGCCGTGCCGCAATTTGCCGATCCCCTTGCGTTAAAATGGCCGTTTTGCCATCCTCACTCAGTGTAATGGCCGCTTCCGTATGCATAAACCAATAATATTCAATCTCCTTTTCGGCCAGCAACTCATCCTGTATCAGCACCGCGCCCGTCTCTCTGTCCAAAAAAGCGCCGCGCCGCCAGGAGGATGCGCCTTTATACGCAAGCTCCCCGGTAAAATCATACACCGTAAACGCCGAAAGATGATTGGATGCAAATTGCTGCTGCCTGCCGAATGCTCCGGGGTCATGGTCTCTGCCTTCTCCGGGTTCGATAATCACTGTATTATGCCCTTCCGCTCTGGCGCGATAATAATGATGCTTGGGTGTCGAAAGGTCAACATAGGTCTGCCACTCTGCTCCCAAATCCAACGCCCAGCGTTTGCCGAGCATATCCACCACAAACGAGCCGTCAAAATCCTGCGTTGTATCGGCCGCTTTATTCATATAGCCGCCAAACAGCGTCAGCCACGTATCCTCCCGATGATTGCCCGACCGCATGACCGTCATGCCCACATTGCCGCGTGTGACAAAATCATACGCCGCTTCTGCGCTGCGTTCGTCTCCCGATTCGTACCATAAAATATCCTTATATGTAATCTGTGCCTTTTGTTCATCAATCTGCTGCTGCAAACGACAGGCAGTCAACTCCGGACGGTTCATTTTGGCACCGTACCAAAAAAATTCCGGCGAATTGACAAAGGCAGAGCTGTTGGAATCGTAATTAAACGCACCGGCCGGTCCCATCATTTGCGACAGCCATGTAAAGGTTCGTTCCATGCCCGGACTGCTCATCATACCGTAATCGGTACCCAATGCCGTAGCCATAGAGTCAAACCCAAAGACCATATAAGACATGGCAAATTCCCAATAGCCCGTTCCGTCCGTGCAGGCACCGTCAGGCATGTAGGTTTCCTGCCAGTCCTTCACGCGCTCCATTCCTTCGGTGATAACGCGCCCGACCTCTGTAAAGTCATAGGCGGTTAAATCTTCATCCCCAATGGCCAAGGCTGCCATAGCCGTGCCGCCGAAGCAAACCGCCACCCAGTTTTGCGGATATGCCTGTGATGACTTGCTGCTCCAATACCAGGTTCGTTTCCGACCCGAAACTTCATTATAATCCTCCATAACGGGCTTTAATGCTTTTTCAACAATGGCTCTGCGGACGATTTCCTTTTCCTCTGCCGACATAGCCCGGTAACACCAGTCATATCCGATGGCAACCGCCGCGGCCATTTCTGCCGTATCTAAAAAATGATACGGATGCCAATCGGGGAAGTATGCATCATCACAAACACGCAGCATAACCTCGACCGCACCGCGCGCATACCGGGTATCTCCCGTCATCTGATACGCAAACGCCATATTTTCAATGTACAAAAGCGCCTTTCGGCTGGTATATAAAAGCCGCAGTCCGCCATCTTCTAGCACATACTCCGGCAGCTCTGCTGTCAGGTAACGCTCCGCTTCTTCTATGACCCCTGCCATCCAGCTTTTATACGGCTCCTCACTTGCAACCTTTTCCCGCAGCACGGCGGCCTTATTCTCGTCCAGCATCAGTCTGGGATGACGCTGCCCTGCGTTTTTTCCCTTTAAAAGTTCAATTACATCGGCAGCCGTTGGGGTTTCATAAATCACATCACGCAAGGCGGCATTTAAACATGCAAAATCATCCTTATCGTTCCAGTTAAAGCTGTCTGCCGTTTCACCTATCACCGCAATACCGCTTTCATCCTGCATAAATGCCATTGCAAACACGTGGCAAACATCCTCGGCCGAAACATACAAATGACCATACGAAGCAAACGGAGCTGCCAAAAGCCCGATCGTCTCTCCGTTTACCGTGCAAGCCGCTTCTCCTTCCGTTATCCGCATGGCTTTACTGCCGTCCGTTATCTCTCCCGTGTGTGCGTCTCCGCTGTATGTAAGCTTAAGCGCTGCAGCCAAAAAGTCTGCCGGCAGCATGGCCGCTCCGTTTTGCAAAACAGGCGTTACCGCCGGATTTTCTGCATCAATTTGCATAATTGAATCGCCGATGCGCACACGGGGACTTTTAACATAAAAAAACATATTGCCGTTCACTCCTGCCGAAAAATTTTGTTCTGTTTGTATTTCATCCGCTGCCGCTGATGCGCTGCACGTCGTGACGAACAAAGGATGCACCCATAGCATTGCCATAAGCCAGACAAGCGTAAAGCATATCACCTTTTTCATTTCCGCACTCCTCTCTCCCGTCCGCTGCAATAACATTTTTTATTGTAGCATATTCCTTTGGCGGATTCAACTGCCAACATGTGATATTCATGTCAAAATCGTGCGGTTTCCCCGTTTCCTACCGCAACGGTGATAGCCGCTCCGGCCGTCCGGATACGAAGCCAATGCGTCAATCAGCATAGCACCTACTGGCTTCATCCGCTTGATTTTCGCCAACGATTTTTCCGTGGAATCCGGGTGGATATGAACGTCCGCAAAATAAGCACTTTTGTGTTGATTTTCCGCTTTTTAACCAAAATCTCTGTTTTTAAATTCAACCGTTCTTGACAGACACCCGAAGAACTGATACAATAAATTTAAATACAATTTTGCCAAAATATGAAGGGGTTTATCTTATGTATTGACTCCTTCTGAGAAACCGGAATACAAAACGCAATGTATAAAAATAACAGCGGCATTGGCATGTCTTACACTGCCGATGTCTTTAATTTCCTTCGGTGTTTACTTTAATTTGGCATTCAAGCAGTTTCACATAAATTCCATCCGCTATGACCGGCTTTAAAAAGCCGAACAATGTTGCACCGCAGGGATATCGCAGTCAAAAAGATGAATAAAAGGAGGAGTCCAAACATGTATAAGTACGGAATAATAGGGTTCGGAGGCTTGGGGAAAATTCATTTATCCAACCTGATGGCTCTGCAAAAGGAACGCGGTGACATTGAGCTTGCCGCCATTTGCGGCACAACGCTTGAAAACGCATGTAAGCTGACCTCGCTTAACCTCGGCTCGGTACAGCTGTCAGAATCGGATTTTGCATCCTGCGCTTTTTATGATGATTACAAAGAGATGGTGCAAAACGAGCCGTTAGATTTTGTGCTGTCCGTGCTGCCCTCCTATCTTCATGCTGAGGTTGCCGTTTACTGTATGGAGCACGGCATAGACGTTTTTTCTGAAAAACCCATGGCGCTTTCGGAAAAAGACTGCGTAAAGATGATTCAAACATCCGAAAAAACGGGCAAAAAGCTTGTGATAGGACAGTGCCAGCGGTTTTGTCATGCATATCGGCAAATAAAGCACTTTACACAATCAAAACAATACGGTAAGGTTTACAGAGCCAAATTTATTCGTTTAAGCCAAACACCGCTATGGACTTGGAACAACTGGATCACAAAGCGCGAACTGAGCGGCGGTTGTGTTATCGATATGCACGTCCATGATACGGATTTGATTAACTGGATATTCGGAACCCCGAAATCGGTACAAAGCTATATTACATCCAATAAGGTCGAGTATGAAGGCATTACGTCAAGGTTTGATTACGGCGATTTTTCTGTCACCGCCGAAGCCGATTGGTCGTTTCCTCAAAAATTTCCTTTCACGGCCGAGTGCATCATCAACTATGAAAAAGCAACCGTTGTATTGAAAAACAATACGCTTACGATATATGACGATGAGCATATAACAGAAGCAGAGAGCGATGCCGAAGATTATTTTTACAAAGAAATAAAGGCATTTGTTGACTATGTCACAACAAATATGATGAACCCCAACCTGGACGCACGTTCTGTGCTGGCGTCCATGAAGCTCGTCATGAGTGAAATTCAATCTGCCGAAAGCAAGGAAATTGTGTATTTGGGCAAGCAATAAAGCAAATAAATGTTGACGGTGAATATAAAGGTCACCCCAACAATGTAAAAGAAACGGCTTCTGCCATCCGATAAATCAGATGGCAGAAGCCAAATTATCTAAGCAGCACGGCTGCATTTTGATGAATCACAGACCTTTCGGCCGCGACTATAGTGTCGGCTCCTTGCTTGCAGTACCGTTTCGGCGCATTTTTTGCCGACCGCGCGCAAGGAGCTGATTTTGATAGTCTTTAGCGATCTGAATTAAAGTTTATTGCAAAAATAATTTATTTTAACTCAAAAATCAGTATCATGATTGCAAAAAT
>UQYH01000067.1 GCA_900545185.1 uncultured Eubacteriales bacterium
ATTGAATATTTTTAAAATAGTACAATTATATTGTTTGTCTGTGAATAAAATAGGGGCTTGACAAAAGCCGACAAAATGCATATAATAATAAGTAGACGAGTGAGCTAAGATGAGATAAGATGAGACCGGACGAGCGGAGAAGCGAAAAGAAAACGGTATGCTTCTGCTTTTATGGCGGAAGCTTTTTTATTTATATACGAAAGAGGACAATGATATGCAAAAAATGTTAATGGGAAATGAAGCCATTGCCTACGGTGCCGTGCGTGCCGGTGTGGGTGTTGTCAGCGGATACCCCGGCACTCCTTCTACCGAAGTGCTGGAGACGGCAGCTAAATTAAACGACGGCAGTTTTTACGTGGAATGGTCGGCCAATGAAAAAGCTGCACTGGAGGTTGCGGCCGGTGCGTCGTATGCCGGTGTGCGTACACTGGTTACCATGAAGCAGGTGGGACTGAACGTGGCATCCGATCCGTTGATGTCCCTCATGTATGTCGGCACACGTGCCGGTATGGTGATTTTGGTGGCGGACGATCCCGGCCCGATGTCTTCACAAACCGAGCAGGATACACGCCATTTTGGCAAATATGCCAATGTGCCGGTGTTTGATCCGACCAGCGTGGAGGAAGCCTATGAAATGATTCAGGATGCTTACCGTCTTTCGGAAGAATGGCAGCTGCCCGTCTTTTTCAGACCCACAACGCGTATTTGTCACGGCTGTGCGGTTGTAGATGTGCAGGAGGAAAAGCAGCCGCGTACAAAGGGCAAATTTACAAAGGATTCGAGCTTTGTAATCTTTCCGGCGCTTTCAAGACGGCGTCACAGTGAAATTGAAGCGCAGCAATACGACATTGCCAAGATCTTTTCGGCATACCGCTTTAACACGGTCAGCGGCAGCGGTGATGCGGCTGTTGTGGCCTCCGGCATCAGCTATGCGTATGCCAAAGAAGCGATGGACAGCTTGGATGCACAGGCCAAGCTGGTGAAAATTACGACACCGTTCCCCTTCCCGACAGATTTTATTCAAACAGCGCTTGACGGCGTTAAACGCGTGCTGGTGGCAGAGGAGCTTGATCCCGTTGTGGAAGAAGCGCTGCATATTTGGGCACATGAGACGGGAGCGACGCTTGAAATCCGCGGTAAGATGACAGGAGATTTACCGAAGGTATCGGAATTTAGCTTTGAAATTGTGCAAAAAGCCATAGCGGACTTTTTGGGCTTGCCGCTTGCCAAACAGTACAGAGAAGTGCCGGAGAATTTACCGGTGCGGCCGCCGGTTTTGTGTGCAGGCTGTCCGCATCGCGCATCGTTTTATGCGGTTAAGCGTGCCATGCGCGGTGAAAAGGCTGTTTTTACCGGCGATATCGGCTGCTATACGCTGGGCAATGCCAAACCGCTTGATATGTGTGATACCTGCCTGTGTATGGGCGCTTCCGTTACCATCGCACAGGGCTTAAAACGTGCCGAACCGGACACGAAATTATTTGCCTTTATCGGGGATTCAACCTTTTTCCATACGGGGATTCCCGGTGTGGTTAACGCAATTTATAACAAAACCAACATCACGCTGGTTGTGCTGGATAACGCAACAACGGCCATGACGGGGCATCAGCCGCATCCGGGCATTGGACGTACCATGATGAACGAAACTGCTCCGGTGATTGATATTCCGGCCGTGCTTTCGGCGCTGGGTGTCGGTTTTGTAGAGGTTTGCAATCCCTTTGAACAGAATAAAGCCATAGAGCTGGTGCAAAAGGCGGCGGCGTATCCCGGTGTGAGCGCCATTGTGTTCCGTGCGCCGTGTATTGCTCTTTTTAAAAAGGAAAAAACCTGTCGCGTTACGGAGGACTGCAAAAAGTGCGGTATCTGCTTAAAAGAGCTGGGCTGTCCGGCTATGAGCCGTACGGCGGACGGACGCGCGATGATTGAACCCTCCCTTTGCAACGGCTGCGGTCTTTGCAGACAAATTTGTCCTTTTGAGGTGATATGCGATGAGATATGATATTTTAATTGCCGGAGTCGGCGGCCAGGGCACGATTTTAAGCTCGCGGCTGTTGGCCGAAGCGGCACAAATTGAACATCAGTTTGTCCGTACGGGTGAAACCATTGGCATGAGTCAGCGCGGCGGCAGTGTTGTCAGCCACGTGCGCATAGACAGCCGCGAGGTCAGCCCCTATATTCCCTTGGGCGGCGCGGATTTGCTGATTGCCTTTGAAATGGCCGAGGCGGCCAGAAGCCTTTCTCGCTTAAAGCCGGAGGGCAAGCTGCTTGTCAGCACAAAAAGGCTTGACCCCGTTACGGTTACGCTGGGGGGCATGACATATGACGAGGAAGCCATAAAAAAAGCGCTTGCAGGCGCCCTGTTTATTGACGGGTACGCCCTGGCCGAACAGGCAGGCAGCGCAAAGGCCGTTAATGTTGTGCTGCTGGGAGCGGCGTTGGGCGCGGGGATGCTGCCGCTTTCCAAAGAATCGGTTTTGGGCGCGATAGACAGGCAGGTTAAGGAAAAATTCAGAGACATGAACTATACTGCATTGGAGTTGGGATATAATTATGCTAAACAAGCTTAAAGACGCATTTTCGTATGTAAAGCAAAACAGCCCTTTTTATCAAAAACTGTTTTGCAATTTTGATGCCATCAATTCGATGGAGGATTTTCAAAGCCTGCCGTTTTCGGATAAAGCCGATTTACGTGCAGCTTATCCGCTGGGGCTGATGTCCGTACCGCAAAAGCGCGTTGTGCGGATTCACTCGTCCTCGGGCACAACGGGTATGCCCGTTATTATACCGTATACGCAAAAGGATGTTGACGACTGGGCCAAGCTGTTTATGCGCTGCTATCAAACGGCCGGTATTACGGATGAGGACGTGATTCAGATTACGCCCGGTTACGGTTTGTGGACAGCCGGTATCGGTTTTCAGCTGGGTGCGGAGCGTTTGGGCGCCATGGTTGTGCCGATGGGGCCGGGCAACACGGAAAAACAGCTGCAAATGATGGTTGATTTGCAAAGCACGGTGCTGGCTTCAACTTCATCCTATGCGCTCTTGCTGGGCGAAGAAGTGAAAAAACGCGGCCTTTCCGATAAAATTGCACTGAAAAAGGGCGTTATCGGGTCGGAACGCTGGGGTGACTTAATGCGCGGACGGATTCAAAAAGAACTGAACGTTGAACTGTTTGATATTTACGGCTTAACGGAGGTTTACGGCCCCGGTATTGCCATTGATTGCCCGAAGCATGAAGGTATGCATTACTGGAACGACTATCTATATTTTGAAATTATAGACAGCGTAACGGGTGAGGTCTTGCCGGACGGTGAATGGGGCGAATTGGTTATTACCACGCTTTGCAAGGAGGCGGCGCCCTTGATGCGTTACCGTACGCATGATTTGACCCGTAAAATTCCGCATGCCTGCTCCTGCGGATCGCCTTATCCCATGATTGACAGGATTCAGGGCAGAACGGATGATATGGTAAAGGCCAAGGGCGTTAACATTTATCCCAGCCAGATTGAAAGCGTGTTGTCTGCCGTCAGCGGTGCCAGCTCGGAATATCAGCTGCGGATTGACAGAGTGGGCAGTAAGGATCAGGTTAAGCTGCTTGTGGAACGTGAAGAAAATGCCGATGCGGCGCGTCTTTCGGGCGAGCTTGCCAAGCTGTTAAAGATTAAGATCGGCCTTGCGATGGAAATTGAAATTGTGGAGCTTGGTGCGCTGCCGAGAAGCGAAAAAAAGACCAAGCGTGTATATGACTATCGGGAAAAGTAAACCAAAAAGGCTGTAGCAAAGCTACAGCCTTTTTGATTTAAGTTAAGAAACGGTGTTAATCCGCCACCCGGCACCATTTAATATATTTTCCTTTTGTAACCTCCCAACTGTTTCCGTCCAGTATAATTGTGGCGGTGTTGGGTACTTCAAATTCATATTTAATTGCATCTTCGACGAATGTCCATTTGGAAGACACCTTGCCGAATTTTGTATCAATCGAAGCTTCAACGAATCCAAGCCGTTTATCTGTAATCGGCTCTAAAATAACATGTTCAAATGCCGGTTTCAACTCGTCAATCCGTATGCCTGCCGCAACACCGTACATCCAGTCGGCAACGGCTCCGTACGCATAGTGATTAAAGGAGTTCATACCGCGGCTCCACATTTCACCTTTATCGTTAATACCGTCCCAATGCTCCCAAATGGTAGTGGCGCCCCGATTTACCGAGTACAGCCACGACGGGAAGCCTTCCTGCAAAAGCAGGTTATATGCTATCTCCGCATAGCCGTTTTCGCTTAATGCATGTAAGAGATACGGGGTGCCGACAAAGCCGGTTGTGAGCTTGTTGCCGTTTTCGACAACCATTTTGGCAAGCGCGGCGGCTGTTTTTTGCTTATCCGCTGTGAGATTAAAGTATAAAGCCAAGGCATGCTCTGTTTGTGTTTTGCAAACAAAGGTTTTTTGAAATTCGGCTACAATATTGCGGTACAGCTCCTCGTATTCCGTGCAATCATATCCAAGCACCTTGGCCGTTTTAACCAGCAATGAGGTTGAATAGGCATAAAACGCCGTGGCGATGTAATACATATCGGTCGAACCCTTATAGCTGCCTGCCGGTGCGTCAAGCCCCAGCCAATCGCCGAAATGCTCGCCGGTGTTCCACAAAAATTCATTATCGCCCGTCTTGCGGATGTATTCCACCCATTTGCGCATGCTGCTGTATTGATCCTTCAATATTTCCTTGTCACCGTAAGTTAAATAGATTTGCCAAGGACATATAACCGCAGCGTCTCCCCATGCTGCACTGGTGTCCATTGTCCCCAGTGCATTGGGGATGACATTGGGCACTTCGCCGCCGGGAAACTGTTCTGCCGCCAAATCCCGCAGCCATTTTTTGAAGAACTTCCGCACGTCATAATTATACGAAGCGGTGCGCACAAACACCTGCGCATCACCCGTCCAGCCAAGCCGTTCATCACGCTGGGGACAATCCGTCGGAACATCTACAAAGTTACCTTTTTGTCCCCAGATAATATTTTCGTACAGCTTGTTCAGCTTGGGGTTTGAGCATTTAAAATATCCGGTTCGTTTCATGTCGGAATGTGCGACGATGGCCGTAAAGTTTTCCGGGCGAACCTCATACGGATATTTGTCCAATCGGATGTATCGAAAGCCCATAAACGAAAAATGCGGCTTATAGGTCTGCAAACCGTCTTTGCAAATGTATTTTATTTTCTGTTTGGCGCTGCGCAGATTTTCTGTGTAAAAATTGCCGTCTTTATCCAAAACCTCGGCGTGTGATATTTCAATCACATCGCCTTCTTTTCCGTCAATTTTCAGTTCCAGCCTCCCGGCAATATCCTGTCCGAAATCAATAATTGTTTCCGCTTTGGGGGTGGTGAATACACGCAGCGGCGCAATTTGCTCCTGGTCGGTCACAAATTCACCGTCGTGCGGCAACAAAGTATCGGTAGCGGCTCCGGCGATTTGAACAGGCCCCCAATCGCTTGGCGTTACCCTTGCATCGTATGTTTCGCCATCGTATATTTCGCTGAACAAAACAGGACTTTTTGCATATTCCCATGTTTCATCGGTTTGAATTTTGTCAACCGTTCCGTCGTCATAGGTAACTGTTATCAAGGCAATCAGGCCGAAGTCGCTGCCCCATATCTTGTTTTTAATGCTGTTTCTGTCATCCTCCGGCCAGGCAATTCGTCCCGAATACCAGCCGCGGCCGACTGTTACCTCAATTACATTTGTTTTTTCTAACATGTCCGTTATGTCATACTCCTGATACAAATGTCGTTTATTGTAGGCTGTCCATCCCGGTGCCATGAAGAAATCGCCGACGGCCGAGCCATTTAAGACGGCCTCATATACCCCCATTGCGCTGATACTCAGTTGTGCCGCCGTCACGTCTTTTCTAATAGAAAATTTTTTTCTGAATATAGGGCATACATCACCTGTGTTATCTGCCGGCTTAATCCAATTACAGCTTTTCAATCCAAAACACTCCTTTGTTTTTTCTGTTGACATCAGTATACCTCTTGTTATATAATAAAATCAACGGTTAATTTTTTTAAAACAGGGGGCAATTTTATGATTTTGGGGGATGAAAACCTAAAAGGAAAAATAGATGTGCACATTTCGGAAGAAGATAATGTCGTTCCTCACATGCACTTGTTTTTAGAATTGGTTTATGTGTTGGAGGGGGAGGCCGTTCACATGCTGAACCGAGCCGAAACGGTTGTCCGAGCCGGCGATTATTTTATTATTGATTATAACTCTGCACACGGCTATCGCCATTACGGCAAGGGCGGCTTTAAAATTGTGAATTGCCTGTTTAAATCTGAATTTATTGACGAAACGCTGAAGCGGTGCAACAAATTCAGCGAGGTTGTCAGCAGCTATATGATTAAACATTCATATACCACAGCGGCTGTGAATCCGGCCAATAACGTATATCACGATTCGGACGGCAGCATTTTGCAGCTGGTAACGGGGCTTGCGGCCGAACAGAATGCCGCCCAGATCGGTTATTTGGAGGTTATGCGCTGTGATTTGATTAAAATTATTTTAAAAACCATCCGTAAAATGAACGAACAGGCCGAGGTTGCCTACAGCTCGGTTGTGGAGTATATTTGCGCGTATGCTAATCAGAATTATCCGGATAAAACCTTATTGGGGACGCTTTCGCGCAAGCTTAATTTCAGCTTGGCTTATTTAAGCAGTCGCTTTAAGGCAGAAACGGGAATCACCTTTACCGATTACATCAAGCGTATACGTGTGGAGCAAAGCTGCCGTTTAATGGCAAACAGTGACAAAAAAATTATTGATATTGCCGCTTCTGTCGGCTATTCGGATATTAAATTTTTTAATCGGGTTTTTAAGCAGCATATGGGCATCACGCCGAGCGAGTACAGGCGCAGTATATAATACATAACGTTTGGGTGATTAAAAACAGATAAATTTTAAAAAACCTATTGACATTTTGCATGTAATCGTTTACAATACAAAATGTAAACGATTACATAACAGAAATTGAGGTCGTTCTATGATTACGATAAAGGATGTTGCGGAACGTGCCGGTGTTTCGGTGGCAACGGTTTCACGTGTGCTGAATCACGATGGCAGCGTTTCGGCAGCAAGCAGACAAAAGGTTATAAATGCGGCCGAAACACTGGGCTATCAGCCCAATCTTTTGGGTCGGCATTTGCGCCAAAAACGAACAAATATCATTTTAGTCATGCTGGCCTCGCTTTCCAACACATTTTGCGCCAAGGTGATTCGCGGGATTGAAAAAGAGGCAAGACAAAACGGCTATCAGGTTTTAATTTCGGCCACCGGGTACGATGCGGCGGTGGAGCAGACGGACTTGGACTTGGTGCGCAAGCGCCTGGCAGACGGCGTGATTGTTTTAAACAGTACGCTTTCGGCCGAAGCCATCAGCGAGTTTTCGGCACAGTATCCGCTGGTGCAGTGCAACGAATATACCGATACCGAAAAAACGCCGTACATTTCGATTGATAATTTTGCGGCCGGTTATGAGGCGACAACATATCTTTTAAACAGCGGACGGCGGCATATTGCATTCCTGGGCGTTTCGGAGCAAAATGTTTCGGCACGGCTGCGTTACGAAGGCTATGTAAAGGCCTTGCAGGATTACGGCATCGCCCCGGATCAGCGGCTTGTGTTTAACAGTAACTATGGGTATCGCCATACAGAGAAGGTAATGCGCGAGTTTTTAGGCACGAAAGCGGCTTTTGACGGCTTGTTTGCCATATCGGACACCATGGCGGCCGCGGCGCTTAACACCATGAAGCAGGAAGGAATTTGCGTGCCGCAGGATGTGGCGGTTGTGGGCTTTGACGATACGGAAATTGCCTATATGACGGAACCGGCGCTGACCACCATTGCACAGCCGCGCAGCGAGCTGGGCAGAGAAGCGCTTTTAATGCTGCTGGAACGCATGAACGGCCGTCCGGTGGCCAACCGATTTTTGCAGCATACGCTGGTGAAACGGACATCGGCGTAAACGATATAAAAGGCGGTGCGGAGGCCTGTTCCGTGCGGCTTGCAATATTATACAGGCAGAAAGGCTATGGAGAATATGAAATTAGGTGTTTTTACCCCTGTTGTCAGTCAAATGAGCTTGGAAGAGGCGCTTTCTTATCTTTCCGGGCTGGGCGTGGAATGTGTTGAACTGGGTGCCGGCGGCTTCCCCGGTGATGCACATTTAAAACCGGCAGAACTGATCGGACATCCCGAAGCGGTGGAGCATGTTTTGGCGCTGCTTAAAAAGTACAATATGGAAATTTGCGCCATCAGCTGCCACGGCAATCCGCTGCATCCTCAAAAGGAGATTGCGGAAACATATCACAATGAATTTAAAAATGCCATTTTGGCGGCCGAGCTTTTGGGCGTACATACCATCGTCGGGTTTTCAGGCTGTCCTGGTGACTGTGACGAAAGCCGCTACCCCAACTGGGTAACCTGTGCCTGGCCGAATGATTACGAGAAAATTGTAAAATGGCAATGGGAAAACAAGGTTATTCCGTATTGGAAGGATATGGCGGCCTTTGCCAAAGCGCACGGCATTACCAAAATCGCCTTTGAAATGCATCCGGGCTTTGTGGTATATAACCCGGAAACCTGCTTAAAGCTGCGTGCGGCGGTGGGGGACATCATCGGCGCTAACTTTGACCCCAGCCATTTGATTTGGCAGGGCATTGACCCCGTGGAAGCCATCCGCGCTATGGAGGGTGCAATTTATCACTTCCATGCAAAGGATACAAAAATTGATAAGCATAATGCAGCCGTTAACGGCGTTTTGGATTATAAAAATCTTGCCAACGTAAAAGACCGTTCCTGGAGCTTCCGCACCATTGGTTACGGCAACTCCAAAAGCTTTTGGAATGACGTTATCAGCATTCTGAAAACAACGGGGTACGACGGTGCAATCAGCATCGAGCACGAGGATGCGCTGATGTCGCCCACAGAGGGGCTTGAAAAGGCGGTTGCATTTTTAAAAGAGGTTTTAATTTATCAATCAGCAGGAGAAATGTGGTGGGTATAATGAAATATGCATTGGGAATTATCGGCTTTGGCGGCATGGCAGGCAACCATGTGAAGCAGCTTGCCAAGGGCAATACAAAGGTATTTGTAAAAGGTGTTTTTGATATTGACGAAAAACGGCAGGCGGCTGCACGTGAACAGGGGTATTTAGCCTACGAATCACGCGAGGCGCTGCTTTCGGATCCCGAAATTGACATTGTTTTGGTAGCGGCTACCAACGAAGTTCATAAAGAAATTGCCATTGACGCCATGGCACACGGCAAGCACGTTATTTGTGAAAAACCGGCAGCCATGAGCTCGGATGAGCTGCGCGAAATGATGGCGGCGGCAAAGCAATATAACCGCGTGTTTACGGTTGACCAAAATCGGCGTGTAAACCGCGATTTTGTGCTGATGCGCCGCACGGTGGAAAGCGGTGTTATCGGCAAGCCGTATGTCATTGAATCGCGCGTGGAAGGGTCGCGCGGCGTACCGGCAGGCTGGCGTACGCAAAAGGAAAAAGGCGGCGGCATGATGCTGGACTGGGGTGTGCACCTCATTGACCAGATTATGTATATGGTACCGGAAAAGGTGACGAATGTATTTTGCAAAATGTATTCGGTGCATTACCCGGAGGTGGATGACAATTTTCGTTTGTTTTTAACCTTTGAAAGCGGTTTAACGGCACAGATTGAGGTATCGACCAACAGCTTTATTTCGCATCCGCGCTGGTATGTGGCAGGTGCGGACGGCACACTGCAAATCGACGACTGGGCGTGTAACGGTCGGGTAGTGAAGTGCCTGGAGCGTGAAGATACATGGGATACGGAAATTAAAACCGTTAAGGCCGGGCCGACAAAGACCATGGCGCCCCGTTCACCTGAAAGCGTATCGGTCACCGAGTTGAGCGAGCCGGAGGATGTAACGGATAATTTGGATGTGGTATATTGGCAGCTGACAGATGCCATAGAGGGCAAGGCAGAGCTGACAATCCGGCCGGAGGAAACCCTGCGCGTGATGCAGGTGATGGAGGCGGCCTTTGCTTCGGACGAACGCGGCGAAGCGCTTCATGTTATGATTTAGAGAAAAGTATGGCGATTGTGCTAAACGGGTATGTAAAAATTATTTTTACATACCCGTTTGTGTTTTGTTTTTATAATTTTTTTACATCCCCATAGCGGACTTTAATGCCGCTCTGTAAAGGGACGCACGGTAAAACCATAGGTCATCCGTCCGCCGATGCGGTAGGCCTCGTCAAGCTCAGGCCCGCAGCTGTTTGAACCGCAGCCGCTTACGCCGTAGTCGATGCGGACATAGGTTTTGCCGTCCGTTTTCAGTTCATTTGTATGCGCGGCTTTCTCCAGCATCGCCGCCGAATAGTGGCTTGCACAAAATTCAAAACCATCGCCTTCTGCCAAAAGGCCGCGCCCTTTGTTATCGTAAACGGCCGCCTGCTTCACACCAATGTGATTACCGTGCTCCTGCGGACGGACATAGGGCACATATTCCTCGGTAACGGTGGTGTTAAACTGGCCGCAATAGGCATGATTATGCATATCACGATAGTTTTCGGACGGGCCGTAGCCATAGTAATCGAGAAATTCGTACCCCTCAGGCATGGCGAAGCTCATGCCGAAACGCGGCAAAAACAGTGTGCCTTCGCATTGTGTGGCGTCTGCATCAACGTGTACCGCACCGTCTGCCGTAAAGGTGTATGTGAGTACCATTTCAATCAGGGGTGTATAAGAAATCCGTTCCAAGGTTTGTGTTACGCGGATGGTAAACACACCCTCCGATTCTTTTACGACCTCTGTATTCTTCACGCGGATCTGCGTCAGGTGATAGTGACACTCTGCCCACTTCAGACGGATTATGCGTTCATTATCCGTATAGGCTTTTTCAATACCCGGCCGCAGCGGTTCGGCCAAAAATTCTACGCCGTTTTGCTCCATGGAATACAATACGCCGTGCAGCGTATCGAAACGATAGATAAAATCGCGGCCGGCGATTTTGTAATCCCGTCCTTCGCGACAGACCGAAAGGGATGGCAAGACTTCGGAGCATGGGGTGGTGCGCTTTAACAAGGTTTCCCCCTCCGAAAGCGTGCATTGTGCCATGGCAACCGTGTGACCGCTTTTTGCCCATAAGCTGCTTTTTTTCGTCACAAAAAACAAGTTGAGATGACAGCCCAAAGCGCAATGCTCGGGGGGCGTTACAGAAAGCGGTATGCAGCCCTCGCTGTGCGGTGCAATGGACGGCAGGGACACTCTGCCCTCGTCCGTGATGTTTCCGTCAACCTCCAGCTGCCACAGCATATCAAAGGCATCCAGCGATGTAAAGCTGTAGTTGTTTGAAAGATAAACGCTTTGTCCGTCCCAATTTGCCTTAATATATTGGTAAACCGCCTTTGCTTCTAACAATCCGGAGCTTGGCTTGCGATCGGGGAAAACAAGACCGTCGGCGCAGAAGTTGCTGTCATGCGTCAACTCGCCGCCATCGCCGCCATAGGCAAAATAGCGGTTGCCGTCTGCATCCGTTTTGTAATAGCCGTGGTCGGCCCATTCCCAAATGCAGCCGCCCCAAAGCCGCGGATGCTTTTCAAAAACCTTCCAATAGTCAGCTAAATCGCCGGGGCCATTCCCCATGGCGTGTGCATATTCACATAAAAAGAAGGGACGTGTTTCGTTCTCGTTTTCCAGCCATTCTTCTAACCATTTGGGAGTACAGTACATAGCGCTGCAAACGTCATAAACGGCCGGTTCGGGGTTGCACATGGAGGCTCTCTCGTAAAATACAAGCCGCGTATCATCCTTTGCCTTTGTCCATTCGGCCATGGCGTCGTGATGGCGGCCGTAGCTTGCTTCGTTGCCCATGGACCACATGATGATACAAGCGTGGTTTTTGTCGCGCTCGACCATTCGTACGGCGCGTTCCAGGCAGGCTTCGTGCCAATCGGGGTGGTGCACCGGCCAACGGTCATCGTATAAGTCGTATTCCCAAGTCATCTGACCGGTTGCCTGAAAACCGTGACACTCCAAATCGGCTTCGTCAATCACATACAGCCCATATACATCGCATAGATTCAAAAATTCGGGCGTATTCGGGTAGTGCGAGGTACGGATGGTATTGATGTTGTGCTGTTTCATCAGTTCCAAATCGCGGCGCATGTGCTCCATCGGTGTGGTATAGCCCAGCTCGGGGTGCGTATCGTGCCGATCGACACCCTTGATTTTGACGGGAGAGCCGTTAATCATCAGTGCACCGTTTTCGGCAATTGCAATTTCGCGAATGCCGACCGCAACGGGCACGGCTTCATCTTGGCTTATAAACACAAGCTTATATAAATTCGGTGTTTCGGCCGTCCAGTTTTCGGTACCTTCCACCGTAAAGCAAACCTTGCCGTTTGTAACCTCCTTTTCGTCCAGCAGTTCTCCCTGCGGATGATACAGACGGCAGCGAAGCTGCGGTGTGCCTTTGGTTGTGACTTCCGCGTATATCTCTGCGCGTGTGTAACCGTTATCAAAAAAACGGGTTTTAACAAACACATCCCAAAGGTGTGCCTGAGGACGGCTTAAAAGGTATACATCGCGAAAAATGCCGGAAAGGCGGAAAAAGTCCTGATCCTCCAAATAACTGCCGTCACACCATTTCAGAACCTGAACCGTTATGCGGTTGCGCCCGGCTGTAAGGTACGGACTGATTAAAAACTCGGCAGGCATGTGCGAACCTTGGCTGTAGCCAACCTCCCGACCGTTTACATACAAATAAAAGCAAGAGGCAACGCCTTCAAACACAATATATTGCTGCTCGGCCAAGTCGGTTTCAGCCATGTTCACATCAAAAGCGTATATGCCGGCCGGGTTATCCACCGGCACAAAGGGCATATCAATCGGATACGGGTAGAATATATTTGTGTAGCCGGGCTGCTCGTAACCGGCCAATTGCCAGGACATCGGCACATCCAGCCTGTCCCAGTCATCCAGCGGACAATCCGCGGCCATAAGCGCCTGCGGTACATCGTGGCACGAGGAAAAGTACCGAAAAGCCCAATGCCCGTTTAAACTGCGGTATTTTTCAGAGTTGTACCGTTCACCGCTCACAGCTGCCTGCGGACTTTCAAACGGGATGTAGTAAGCACGTGCGTCCTCTCTGTTCTTTTGTAAAAAATGCGGATTTTCCCAATCG
>UQYH01000068.1 GCA_900545185.1 uncultured Eubacteriales bacterium
GGTATTATTTTGATAAACCGAAACAGTCATATTCCGTTATATATACAATTATCCGATTGAATCAGAAAGCAGATTGAGCAAGGAATGATTAAGCCGGGTGATAAACTCTCCGGCGAATCGGAAATGATTCAGCAATATCGGCTTGGCCGCTTAACAATACAAGAGGCTCTTGCTCTGCTCGCCAATGAAGGTCTGATTGAAAAACACCACGGAAAAGGAACCTATGACAAATCACGCAATGTACAAAAAAACAGCTTTAATATTTTTTAAAGAAAATCAAAAAGGACCTCAACAAGAGATCCTTTTTGTGATTTAAGGACTTTTTAAACAGCCCCGTTTATTTTCATACTCTGATTTTAATACTTTGCTCTTTCGTGGTAATGCGTATGCAGCAGTTCGTGTGATTTATGGCCGCAAGGCTCGCCCAAATATTCCTCATACAGCTTTTTAATATATGGATTCTCGTGCGATTTCCGCAGCGGCAGCGATGCATCCTCGGCATACAGTGCCTTGGCGCGTTCGGCCTTTAAGTCAACCTCTTCCATCTCCCTGGCAGAGTGAATGGGCTGTCCGCCGCCGGTTACACAGCCGCCGGGACAAGCCATAATTTCGATAAAATGATAGTCCGCCTTACCCTCGCGGATACTGTTTAACAGCTTGCGTGCGTTGCCGAGGCCGTTTGCAACGGCCAGCTTCACATCCAAATCGCCCACCGTAACGGTGGCTTCTTTAATGCCGTCAGTACCGCGAACGGCCGTATATTCAATCTCCGTATTGGACTCGCCCGTTAAAACATCGGCAACGGTGCGCAGCGCCGCTTCCATCACGCCGCCCGTTGCACCAAAGATAACGCCTGCACCCGTGGCTTCGTCCCCAAACGGAGAATCAAAAACGGCATCCTCCAGCTTAGTAAAGTCAATCCCGGCTTCTTTAATCATCCGCGCCAGTTCACGCGTGGTTAAAACAGCGTCAACATCCGGATAACCGCCGGATGCCAGCTCCTCGCGCTGTGCTTCAAATTTCTTTGCGGTACAGGGCATAACCGAAACCACATAAATGTCGGCCGGGTCAATATCGGCCTTTTCGGCATAATATGACTTTAAGACAGCACCGTACATTTCGTGCGGTGATTTGGCTGTAGACAGGTTATCCAAAAAGTCGGGGAAGTTATGCTCGCAAAACTTAACCCATCCGGGACTGCAAGAGGTGATAAGCGGCAGTTTACCGCCGTTTTGAATCCGCTCGATCAGCTCGGTTCCTTCTTCCATAATGGTTAAGTCAGCTGCAAAATCCGTGTCAAATACCTTATCAAACCCTAAAATCTTTAAGGCAGCGGCCATTTTGCCGGTAACAGGCGTGCCGATGGGCAAGCCAAATTCTTCACCCAAGGCGGCACGAACGGCAGGAGCGGTTTGCACAACAACATGCTTGGTATCGTCTGCCAAGGCCTCCCAAACCGGCGTAATCGAATCCTTTTCGTGCAGCGCGCCGACGGGACAATGCACAATACACTGGCCGCACATAGCACAATCCGTATGATTGAGCGATTTATCAAACGAGCAGGCAATACGGCTGTTAAAGCCGCGTTCCGTGGCCTCAATCACGCCCACGGTTTGCACCTTTTGACAAACGGCAACGCAGCGGCGGCACAAGATACATTTTTTATTGTCGCGCACAATAGAGGGCGATAAATCATCAATTTCACATTCCGTCATCGCGCCTTCATAGGGGATGTCGGTGATGTTCAGCTCTTCTGCCAGCTTTTGCAGCTCGCAGTTGCGGTTACGCACACAGGTCAAGCACTTTCTGTCGTGATTGGAAAGCATCAGCTCCAGCACGGCTCGTCTTGCCTTGCGGACGCGCGGCGTAGAGGTAAACACCTCCATGCCCTCGCTGACGGGGTATACACAGGCGGTAGCCAGCGCTCTGGCGCCTTTTACTTCAACTAGGCACATTCTGCATGCGCCGATTTCGTTAATATCCTTTAAATAGCAAAGCGTGGGAATATCAATACCGGCCTGTCGGGCGGCTTGCAGCACCGTATAATCCTGCGGTACGGTAACGCTTTGACCGTTAATGGTAAGTGTAACTGTTTCCATTTTAAAACCTTCCTCCTTTCGTTATTGTACCACAATCGCGCCAAAGCGGCATTTTTCCATGCAGGCGCCGCATTTAATGCATTTTGTGGGGTCGATATGGAAGGGGCTTTTTACCTCGCCGTAAATAGCGCCGGCAGGACATTGCCGTGCACACAGGCTGCAGCCCTTACATTTTTCACTGATAATCACATAATTCAAAAGCGCCTTACAAACACCGGCCGGGCACTTTTTATCCACAACATGCGCTTCGTACTCGTCTCTGAAGTACCGCAGCGTGGATAAGACGGGGTTCGGCGCGGTTTGACCCAAACCGCAAAGCGCCGATTCTTTAATGCTGTGCGCCAGTGCTTCCAGCTTGTCCAGATCTTCTAACGTGCCCTTGCCCTTGGTAATTTTCGTTAAAATTTCCAGCATACGTTTGGTGCCGATACGGCAGGGCGTACATTTACCGCACGATTCATCCACCGTAAATTCCAAAAAGAACTTGGCAATATCCACCATGCAGTTATCTTCATCCATAACAATCAAACCGCCGGAGCCCATCATAGAACCGATTTGAATTAACGAATCATAGTCAATGGGCACATCCATTAAAGAGGCAGGAATACAGCCGCCGGAGGGGCCGCCCGTTTGTGCGGCTTTAAACTTTTTGCCGTGCGGCACACCGCCGCCGATTTCTTCTACAATCTCACGCAGGGTCGTACCCATGGGGACTTCCACCAAACCGGTATTATGAATTTTGCCGCCCAGCGCAAATACCTTGGTGCCCTTGCTTTTTTCCGTCCCGATAGAGGCAAACCAATCGGCGCCGTTTAAAATAATCTGCGGCACATTGGCATAGGTTTCAACGTTGTTTAACAGAGTCGGTTTTTGCCACAAACCCTTCACGGCCGGGAACGGCGGACGGGGACGCGGCTCGCCGCGCTTGCCTTCAATGGATGTCATCAGGGCGGTTTCTTCACCGCAGACAAACGCACCTGCGCCCAAGCGAATCTCTAAGTCAAAGCAAAAATCGGTACCAAAGATGTTTTTGCCCAACAGTCCGTATTCGCGCGCCTGGTCAATGGCAATTTGCAGGCGTTTGACGGCAATGGGATATTCGGCACGGATGTATATGTAGCCCTGCTCGGCATTGGTCGCATAGGCGGCAATGGCCATGGCCTCAATCACCGCATGGGGGTCACCCTCCAAAACGCTTCTGTCCATAAATGCGCCGGGGTCGCCCTCATCGGCATTACAACAGACATATTTGCCGACCACATTGGGAGATTTGGCCGCCAGCATCCATTTGATACCGGTCGGGAATCCGCCGCCGCCGCGGCCGCGCAGACCGGATTTTTTAATTTCCTCAATAACATCCTCCGGTGTCATCTCGGTCAGCGCCTTGCCAAGAGCACGATACCCGTCCAACGCTATGTATTCGTCAATATTTTCGGGGTTAATCACACCGCAGTTTTTCAAGGCAACACGATGCTGCTTTTTGTAAAAGTCAACCTCGTTTAAGGATTTTACACTGTCCTCCGTTACGGTTTCATCATATAAAAGACGGGTTACAACACGACCCTTAAGCAAGTGCTCCGATACAATTTCTTCCACATCCTCAGGCTTAACCATGCTGTAAAACGAGCCTTCGGGGTACACAATGACAACGGGACCCAAAGCGCACAGGCCGAAGCAGCCCGTTTGAACAATGCTGACCTCTTTTTCAAGGCCGCATTTGGCAATTTGCGCTTCAAATTCCTCCAAAATCTTCTTGCTGCCGGAAGAGGTACAGCCCGTACCGCCGCAGACAAGAACGGTTGATCTGATATAATCCATGTTCTCTTTCCTCCTTTATTCCTGTACTGCGTCAAGCGTATATTCCGTGCAGACGCGTCCGCCGACAATATGCTCATTCACAACGCGGACTGCTTTTTCGGGGTTCATTTTAATATAGGTCACCTTTTTTTGACCGGGCACCGTAACAATGACCATCGGTTCGTATTTGCACATGCCCAAGCAGCCCATTTGCGCAACGGTTACATGTGCAAGACCCTGCTTGTTAATCTCTTGTGCAAAAGCCGTTAAAACGGGACGTGCACCGGCCGCAATGCCGCAGGTGGCCATGCCGACAACCACACGGGTTGCATGTGCATCATCCTCCTTGCGCATACCGACCAGATTTTTCATTTTATTTTGAATCGCTTCAAGTTCTGCTAAACTTTTCATATATCAAGCTCCTGTAAACAACGCTTTGCGCTGTGTATTTTTTGCGCCGCACGGCGCGCGGAGGCTGTTACCTCCCCTTTGAAATTTCCTGTATTTGTTCTGTTATAAAATCGGCAAGCCTTGCCGCGCCGCACGGCTCTGCAAAGTTAGCATGTAAAGCCTTTTCCAATATGCGCGTTTGCAGGCAAAATGCTTGGCCGCCAATGCTGTGGCGATAGATAATCTGCAATTGCGGATTGCCCATCAGTGCCGCTGCAATGGTTTGCCCCATATCACCGAGGGGCTGACGGTCTATGTGATGATATCCAAAACAAACCGTCACAATTGTGCCCCTCCCCTTTTGGGAGGTCAGAGCGAAGCTGCCGCCCGTTCCTTCGGCCGCCGCTTTTAAAAGCGAAAGCCCCAGTCCCACCCTGCGCGTTTTGCGCGTGGTATAAAACGGGTCGGCGGCCGAAGCTGCCGTCTTTTCATCCATACCGCAGCCGTTATCGGCAACCGTCACCGTCAATCGGTCGGCGGCCGGATCCTCTGAAACCGTCACGGAGATTTGCGTAGCATCGGCACGGATTGAATTTTGCATCACATCTAAAATATGAAGAGAAATTTCAAACATTGCTTTCACTTAGTCGCTGTATTTAGCAAAAATATCATCCAAATCGTCAACCGTCAGTTTACCGTATACATCATCGTTGACGGTCATAACCGGCGCTAAGCCGCAGGCGCCGATGCAGCGCGTGGCATCAATGGAATATTTGCCGTCGGGTGAACATTCGCCCTCCTGTATGCCCAGCTTTTCTTTAATTTTGTTTAAAATATCGCCCGAGCCTTTAACATAACAGGCCGTTCCCAGACAAATCCCGATTTTGTATTTGCCCTTCGGCTGCGTGGTAAACTGTGTGTAAAACGTCACAACACCGTAAATTTCGGCCATGGTAATATCCAAATGCTTCGAGATGATGGCCTGCACCTCAATGGGAAGATAGCCGTAAATATCCTGCGCCTCGTGCAGAACGGGGATTAAAGCGCCGTCCGTACCCTTATAGCGGTTAATGACTTCCATCAGCTTTTCTTCCTGCTCCTTGGTTCCCGTAAAGGAGACCGTTTGCTGTTCCTTCAACAAAAATTACCCCCTTGTTGTTATTAGCGGCAAAGGCCGCAGAATGTTTTTTCGTGACTGTACGGAGTTAGTTAAGACTATTCCAAATAAGCATACCCCATACAAAAAATTATTATATCACTTGTTACTGTAAAAGTCTATAGAAAGTTATGATTTTTTGTATAATTTTATGATTTTTGGCGGTTTTTCATAAAAAAAACCGAATATTCTGTCTGATGTAAATAAATTTTAAATCTTCGGTAAATAGGGCTTTTCTTTCTTGCAAAATTGTGGTAAAATAAACATATACTATGCATACCGAAATTTGATAGAAGGAAAGCGGAGAACCGCCGCCGCACAATGGCGTTTGTCCCTTTCTTGATATAATAATATGTAATAAACCGCAAAATATGAAATCCGGAGTGTGATGTTTTGCTCGGAATTATCAATTTAAACAAGCCGGTCGGCAAAACCTCTCACGATATGGTGAATTTTGTCCGGCGGACGCTGGGCGAAAGGCGCGTAGGGCATGCCGGTACGCTGGATCCCGTGGCAGGCGGCGTGTTGCCGATTCTAGTCGGCAAAGCCACCAGCCTTTCGGATTTGCTGATTGAAAAAACAAAAATCTATATTGCTGAGGTGCGTTTGGGTCTTGCAACCGATACGTACGACACAACCGGCACCGTAACTAAGCGGTGCGATATGCATCCCTCGCCTGCCGAAATTCAGGCCGCGGCAGACAGCTTTTTAGGTGACAGCATGCAGTTGCCGCCCATGTATTCGGCTGTTAAGGTCGGCGGACGAAAGCTGTATGATTTGGCACGGCAGGGCATGACCATAGAACGTACACCGCGGCCGATTCACGTCAGCCGCATGCGTTGCTTTAACTTTACGGAAGGCGGCTTTTCACTGGAAGTCATCTGCTCTAAGGGCACCTATATCCGTACATTGTGTCACGATTTGGGAGAGCGTTTGGGCGGCTGCGCCTGTATGGCAGGCCTATTGCGTACACAAAGCGGCCCGTTTTTGCTAAACGATGCTGTAACGCCCGACGAGCTGGCACAAAAAGCGGCCGAAGGCAGCTTGCAGGATGTGTTACTGCCGCCGGAAACGGTGCTTTCTGTTTATCCGCATATAACCATCCCTAAGGATGCCGCACCCAAAATCCGCAACGGACTGCGCATGCGTCCAAAGCAGCTGGGCATTGCAAAAGCCGCGGCCGATGATCGTTTTTGCTTGTATGACGATGCATCGCTTTTATGTTTGGCCAAGGCGGTGGAAAGCACAGAAGGCTTGGTGCTGGCCATAGAAAAAAGTTTTTATTAAAGCTTGATATAAAATGTATACAAAATCGGCAAAAATGCCGCGGCACCAAGCTGCGGCTGAGCATAAATTTTATAAGGGAGGTCATTTAGATGAACACGGTTTGGTATGATTACGGCAAAATACAGGCACGAAACGGAACGGCTGTTGCACTGGGTAATTTCGACGGGCTGCATTTGGGTCATATGAAGCTGCTCAACATGCTGCAAAACGTATCGCAGGATAACGGCCTGCAATCGGTTGTGTACACCTTTGATAAGCACCCCATTAACATTTTAAAGGGTGATAACACCTTAAAGCTGATTGCAGACAACGAGTACAAGCAGGCGCTTTTGGCAGCATGCGGACTGGACGCATTGTTTTTTGATGATTTTGAGGCGGTTCAAAACCTTTCTCCCGAAGAATTTGTGCGGGACATTTTAGTGGACAAATTGAATATGAAGGTTGCCGTTGTGGGGCAGCATAACCACTATGGCAAAAATTCCGAAGGCGATGTCAAATTACTCCGCGAGCTGGGTCAAAAGTACGGCTTTTTGGTGTATATGATAAAGCCTTTATATTTTGGCGATTTTCTGTGCTCCAGCACAAAAATACGGGCGCTGATTGAAAACGGAGAGGTAGAAACCGCGGCAGAGCTGCTGGGTCATTCCTTTAAAATCCGCAGCCATGCGGATACCCCTGCCGAGCCCGACTGTGCGCTGGGGATTCCGGCCGTTAAAATTGTACCGGCACCGCACCAGCTGTTACCCGAACGCGGCGTTTACGCCACAACAACATACATAGACGGCACGGCCTACCCTTCTGTTACCGATGTGGATGATGCAGCGAAAATTGAAACCTATGTAATCGGGTATGCGGGCGCTGCAGCAGAGAAAATTGAAGTTGAATTTTTACACAAAATGCGCGATCGGCGCACCTTTAGCAGTTTGGATGAAATGAAAGAGCAGCTGGCAGAGGATAAAGAAGCACGGCTATCTTAAAAACGCAAAGGAGATGTAAAAACGACAAAGAGGCTGTAAAAACCAAGTTTTTACAGCCTCTTTTTTATTTTGCTCCGAAATTTTTTATAAAATCGAATCCGCGCTGCCGAAAAAGCCCCAGCAGCTTTTCACGTCATAAAGCTTCATCGCAAGAGCCAGCATATAATAATAGTCACCGTAAACGGTAAAACCGTCGCGCCCGTTAGAGCGGCGCAGCATACCGGCCTTTTGGGTGTCGGTATCCAAATATTCATTCGAAAGAACGCAGAGTGCACTGTCGGCATAGTTTTTCAACCTGTCATTCTCTGTATACAGGCAAAGCAGCTGACATGCGCAAGCCATAATGGCCGCCGCCGAGGTATCTACATTATAAACGGTGTTTTCCGGCTTTGTTTCATCCCAGTGCGCCGCAAAACCCGGCACATTGCCGCAGATGACAGCCGGTTTGTCGGCCGGCAGACGAAAATCCCAAATCGGAACCGGGCTGCCCGTTAAAGAATCAATATATTTTTCCGCAATGCGGATGGCTTCGGTCAGATAATGCTCATTTTGCGTATAGGTATATGCAATGGCAAGACCGTACACAATCCAGCCCGTGCCGCGTGCCCAGTGAGAGCCGTTGGCATAACCGCAGGAGTTTGCTTCCTCCTTGGGCAGGCCTGTTTCGCCGTCCATAAAATAAGCGTGGCAGACAGATCCATCCTCACGCACAAGCGTGCTGATAATGGTTTCAAGATGTGCAACGGCAACATCGTGATAAAAGGTGTGCCCCGTTTCCTTCCAAGCCCAAAACAAAAGCGGCACATTCATGGAGGAATCCACAATCATGCGGTGCTCTTTTTCAAACGTATTCATTTCCGACCAGGCTTCAATATACCGCCCTTTTACATCAAACCGCTTTGCCAGCTCATCGGCCGCACGCAGCGCCGTATCGCGATGTGCGTGGCTGCCCGTCAGCTGATACATATGCACACTGTAGGGCAGATATAAAAAGCCCAAATCGTGCATGCTTTGTGAATACAGTGCAAACACTTTGTCGTGATAAGCCTGTTCAAACTGATTCGCCCAGGCAAGCGCCTTTTTATCGTTTTCCGTTTGATAAAGTATCGGCGCCATGCCGGTGATAAAAGAGTTCGTCCACGCCCAGCGATTGGAAAGCGGCGTCATTTTTTCGCGCTCGTCATAATACGCGCCCGATCTTGATTCACGCGGCTCCAGTGACGTACCGTTCATATTTTCCATATGTACATGCGCTTTTTTTGCACAAATCGCAAATGCTTCCTGTAAGGTCATAATGCTTCCTCCGTTTATTGTATCAAACTTTTACCGATTCATTTTATCATCAGTGCAAGCCGTAAACCGGCTTGCTTCACACCGATACAATCAATACATCGGCACAAAAGCCATTAGGCTTTTGAACTGATTTTGGCATTGATTATATCATAGCTGCGCACCGATTGCAACCCCCAGTTTTTGATATTTATATTTGTTTTTTGACATTTCAACAAGGCGCTGAAAGTCTCGCCAGAAGCGTTTTTAGCGAGGGATTGCATCCCCCGCTAAACTTTAGTTACATTTTATTCTTCCGTGCCGATTGCCGCCAGCTTTACCACCGTTTCTCCCGAAAGTGAAAGCGGTACACGTGCAGGCTGAATCTGAACCGTTGTAATGCCCGTTTCAGCTGTTCAAACCGCAGTCGGCAAACATTTGCATAAAAGAAAAAAAATGCAGCATACTAACAAGCATGCAATAAAAAGGCGCCCGGGGCGTCCGATTCAGAAAGGAGCATGTACATGAAGGTTTCAATTGTGGAAGGCTGCATTGGCTGCGGCATGTGCGCAGGCACCTGCCCGGAGGTTTTTCGTATGCAGGATGACGGCACGGCTGAGGTGTACCATCAGCCGGAAACGCAGGACGAACCGCTTGCCAAGGAAGCGGCAGAGGGATGTCCTGTCGGTGTCATTGTCATCGAATAAAACCTGGGGGGTAAAAAAAGCTCAGATCGCAAAAAGGCAATGTAAGTCATAAATCAGGCATGTAAAATGCATTGAAATAAGATAGTATATGTTGAAAAACCTCATTTCATTCGCTTTTTCATGAATTTAAGCCTTTTTGCTACGAACAAACTTCACCTCTCGGCGACGTTGGAACAAGCGCTATCTCATTCACCATACATTGAAAATGCATGGCTCATTCATTACGCTGTTCCGCCTTTTTCCCAAAAGCCAAGGTCTTTTGGGAACCCTAGTGGTGTACGCCTTCGGGTACCCCCAAACGGGGCGTATGCCACCGTTTGGGTTCAGTTTGTCCGTTCTGAATCTTTTTTTCCTCCCCCCCAAAAAAAAGCAGAACACCAAGAGGCCGAAACCGCCACACAGGGCGGCTTCGACCTCTTAACATTCACTTTTCAACTTTGACCGATATGCTTTAAAGTTCTGTTTTCTTTGTGCAATTCATTTTTTTACCAATATTTCCTATCAAGCGTTCTATACTGTATCGCTTCGGCCAGATGCGCGGCCTGTATCGTATCGCTTTTGTCCAAATCCGCTATGGTTCTGGCCACCTTAACAATACGGTTATAGGCTCTGGCCGAAAGACCCAAATGATCAAACACCGATTGCATCAAGTCGCTTTCTTCCTTGCCCAAAGCACAAAATTCCTCTGTCATCCGCGCCGACATCTGCGCGTTGCAAAAGATGCCGGGCGATGCGCTAAAACGCTGCATTTGCCGCTCTCGTGCGGCATTCACCCGCGCACGGATGGCTGCGGAGGTTTCACCCGGCTGTTTGTTTTTTAAATCGCTGTAGGGCACCGCCGGTACCTCCACATGTAAATCAATACGGTCTAAAAGCGGACCGCTGACGCGCGAAAGATATTGATGAATCTGTGCATCGCTGCAGGTACACTCGCGCACGGGATCCCCATGATAGCCGCATTTGCAGGGATTCATGGCTGCCACCAGCATGGTGCTGCAGGGATAGGTCAGCGTGGCATTCACGCGTGAGATGGTCACAACCCCATCCTCCAGCGGCTGACGCAAAACCTCCAGTGCATTTTTACTGAACTCCGGCAGCTCATCCAAAAACAAAACACCGTTATGAGAAAGGCTGACCTCACCGGGGCGCGGAATCTGTCCGCCGCCGGAAAGCCCGACGGCCGAAATGGTATGATGCGGACTGCGAAACGGCCGCGTCGTTACAAGCGGCGTATCGGAAGGCAAAAGCCCTGCAATGCTGTGAATTTTTGTAATCTCCAGCGCTTCGGCCAACGTCGGGCGCGGCAAAATGCCCGGAAGGCGCTGCGCCAGCATGGTTTTACCCGAACCGGGCGAACCGATTAACAGAATATTATGGCCGCCGGCCGCTGCCACCTCCAGTGCACGTTTAACGCTCTCTTGTCCCTTAACGTCCGAAAAATCGGGCGCAAAGGCCTCTTGTTCCTTAAAAATTTCATCCACATTCACCGTCAGCGGCTTTAGGCGCTCTACCTGCAGAAAGTGTGCCATAATTTCGCTCAGCGTTTTGGCGGGATACACCGTAATTCCCTCTGCAACCGCCGCTTCGGCCGCGTTTTCCTGCGGCAGTATCACTTTTTTAATGCCTGCTTCGGCCGCGCACAGCACCATAGGCAGCGCACCGATAACGGGGCGCAGGCGGCCGTTTAGGGAAAGCTCGCCCAAAAACAAATATTCATCGGCCTCATCCCCCGGCAGCTGACCGGAGGAACGCAAAAGCCCCAAGCAGATGGGCAAATCGTAAAACGGCCCCTCCTTGCGGATATTGGCCGGGGCAAGATTCACGGTAATCCGCTTTTGCGGAAAGTTAAGCTCCGAATTGCGCATGGCTGCACGCACACGCTCGCGCGATTCTTTAACCGCCGCGTCCGGCAGGCCGACCACATCAAAGGCAGGCATGCCGTTTGTGATATCCGTTTCCACATCTACTATATAGCCGTCAATACCCAAAAGACCGCAGCTTTTTACCTTTGCTATCATTGTGTTACTTCCTTTCTTGTGCCGCAGATCGCTATATTACACGATCTCTAAAAGCTGCTTGTCCGAATGTGTCAAATTCTCACAGCCTTCCTCGGTCACAATCACCAAATCTTCAATCCGTACGCCGCCAAAGCCTTCTATATAAATACCCGGTTCAACCGTTACCAGCATATTGGGCTTTAAAACGGTTTGAGACCGTGTGGATAAAACCGGCTGTTCGTGAATTTGAAGCCCCGTACCGTGCCCCAGGGCATGGCCGAAGTATGCGCCGTAACCGGCCTCCGAAATCATCTGCCGTGCCGCACGGTCTGCCGCGCTGCCCGTTTTACCGGCGCAAATTGCCGCAAGGCCTGCCTCTTGCGCACGCAGTACCGTATCATACACCGTTTTTTGCTGCAAGCTTGCCTTGCCCAGTACAACCGTGCGCGTCATATCGCTGGCATACCCGTTATAAAAACAACCAAAATCCATTGTCACAAAATCGCCCTCGGCCAAAACTTTTTCTCCGGCCACGCCGTGCGGCAGGGCAGATCGCAGCCCCGATGCGCAAATAATGGGAAAAGAAGCCGCCGAAGCGCCGTTTTGCCGCATATACCATTCCAGTTCCAGCGCCACATCCAGTTCCCGTACACCGGGACGCAGATGCGGCAGCACATGGCTAAACGCATCATCTGCCAGCGCGGCGGCCTGTCGCGTCAGTTCCAGTTCCTGCGCATCCTTAACGGCACGCTGCATTAAAATCTCTTCGTCAACACCGACCCATTCGGCCTGCGGCAGTGCCTCAAACAACCGTTTTGCGGCCGCATGCGTAACAAAACCACTCTCAAAACCAATTGTTTCCGGCGCTAAGTCCTTTAAGGCATCTGCTGCCTTGTGCTGCGCCGTATCGCAAACCTCACAGTCGGGCGCTTCGGCCGCGGCCTGCACCAAATATCGGGAGTCGGTAAACAGCGTGCAGGCACCGGGCTGCAAAATAAGCGCACCCTCGCCGCCGGTGAATCCGCTGAAATAGCGCAGGTTTTCGGGTGATGTTATGTAAATAACATTGGCCGACACACTGCCGAATAATTGCCTGATTCGTTTTATGTACATAAGGCCAAACCCTCATTTCTGTAATTTCTCTTTACCGTCGGCGGATGCCTTGGACGCCCGGAACAGGAAGGTCATGCCCTGAGCCCGGGTGCAGGTCGCGTCGGGGGCGA
>UQYH01000069.1 GCA_900545185.1 uncultured Eubacteriales bacterium
TTTTTATTGAGAAGAAAAATGACAGCTGATTGTATCGGAAAGGGATGTCTTTTGCATGACAGATATCAAATATTGGCTTTGGCTGACGCTGAAGCACGGCATCTCAAGCAGCAAAATAACAACGCTGCTGGAATGTTTTTCTACGCCGCTTGAGATCTACGGGGCAGAAAGAGCGGCGCTTTCCGAAACGCCGGAGCTAACACCTGAGGATGTGGATGAGCTGGCGGACAAAAGCATGGAGCCTGTGCAGGCCGTAATTGCTGTTTGCCGCCGCAAGGATATTAAAATTTTAACATACGACAATCCGATGTATCCGCAGCTTTTGATGAATATTTATGATCCGCCTTATGTATTGTATGTCCGTTGCAGGGAAAGACTAGACCTCAACGAATACCTGACAATTGCAGTGCTGGGCACGCGGCATGCTTCGCGCTATGGCATTGAAACGGCCGAACAGCTTGCCTGTGATTTGGCAAAGGAAGGCGCGCTGGTGATTACGGGTATGGCGCGCGGTGTGGACGGTGCGGCCAATTGCGGCGCGCTTCGTGCCGGTGCCAAAACCATTGCCGTTTTGGGCTGCGGTGCGGATGTCTGCTATCCGTCCGAGCATAAGGAGCTGATGCAGGCAATTATCAATAACGGCATGGTTATTTCGGAATATCCGCCCGGTATGCCGCCGCTTGCGCAGAACTTTCCCGTACGTAACCGCATCATTACGGGACTTTCTTACGGAACGCTGGTGGTGGAGGCGCCGCACAGCAGTGGTGCGCTGATTTCAGCCGACCGTGCACTGGAACAAAACCGCGAGGTGTTTGCCGTTCCGGCAGATATAACGCGCAAATCGGCCGAAGGCTCTAACGGCTTAATTGCCGATGGCATTAAACCCGTTTTTTGCGCAGAGGATGTACTTTGTGAGTTTCGCGAGCAATGGGGTGAGCTTTTGGAAAACCAAAAGCCGCAGGACGTAAACGCACCTGTGATTCAAATGCCTGTCGCCGCAGAACAAGCGCCGTCGGATGGCGGAGCCAAACAAGACAATTCGCAGAAAAAACAGCATAAAAATAAGGAAAAAACAAATCAAGAGCAGCCGCAAACGCAACAAACAGCGCCGAAGGAAGCAGATCTTCCCAAACGCGAACCGGAAGAGGTTTTGGAAGCAAGAAGGGCAGCGCTGGCGGCCGGAGAAATTCCCCTTTCGGAACGGGAACGCATTGTTTTAAAGCTGCTGACGAAAGAGCCGCAGCATGTGGATCAGCTGATCCATGAAAAATTAAGTATGTCGGATTTATTGGCAGGACTGACGATGCTTGAAATGAAAGGCCTTGTGCACGCACTGCCGGGGCGGTATTACTGTCTGGCATTGTGATGGCTATGATAAAAATATAGGAGGCAACAGATGGCAACGAATCTGGTTATTGTGGAATCGCCGGCCAAGGCGAAAACCATTAAACAATATTTAGGAAAAAACTACAGCGTTATGGCATCCTTCGGCCATGTGCGCGATTTGCCCAAAAGCAAAATGAGTATTGATATTGAACATAATTTTGAACCGAAGTATATTACCATTCGCGGCAAGGGTGATTTGCTGGCCAAGCTGAAAAAGGCGGCAAAGGATTCTAAAAAAGTATATCTGGCAACGGACCCTGACCGCGAGGGAGAGGCCATCAGCTGGCATTTGGCACAGCTTTTAAACATTGACGAAACAACGCCGTGCCGCATTACATTCAATGAAATTACCAAAACAGCGGTGAAAAATGCAATTTCGGAGCCGCGTGCCATTGATAAAGATTTGGTCGATGCACAGCAGGCGCGCCGTGTACTTGACCGTATTGTGGGATATTCCATCAGCCCGATTTTATGGAAGAAGGTTAAAAAAGGGTTAAGCGCAGGCCGTGTGCAGTCTGTAACCTGCAAATTAATTTGCGACCGCGAAAAGGAAATTGAAAATTTTGTGCCGGAGGAATATTGGCTGATTCAGGCCGATTTGCTGGCAGAAGGCGCTAAGGACAGCTTTGTGGCCGAATTTTACGGCAAAAAAGGTCAAAAAATGCGTCTTTCCTCCAAAGAAGAAACAGAAGGCATTATGAAGGAACTTGAAAAGGCCGCCTTTACAGTGGCAGATGTGAAAACGGGCGAGAAAAAGCGGAATCCTGCACCGCCGTTTATCACCAGTACGCTGCAGCAGGAGGCCTCTCGTAAGCTGGGTTTTACCGTTAAGCGTACCATGCTGGCGGCACAGAATTTATACGAAGGTGTAGCAGTGCCCGGTCACGGCACTGTGGGTCTGATTACCTACATGAGAACCGACTCGTTGCGCATTGCAAACGAAGCACTTGCCGAGGTGCGCGGCTACATCGGCAAGGAATACGGAGAGGAATATTTGCCGTCCGCAGCGCGGATTTTTAAAACCAAAAGTACGGCGCAGGATGCACACGAAGCCATCCGCCCGACTTATGTTGAAATGACGCCTGCTTCTTTAAAAGCGGCGCTGACGCCCGACATGTATAAGCTTTATAAGCTGATTTGGGAACGGTTTGTTGCCTGCCAGATGTCTCCGGCGGTGTATAACACGGTGAATGCCGACATTACGGCAGGGGATTATTTGTTTAAGGCCGGCGGACGCCAAATTAAGTTTAAGGGCTTTACGGTGCTTTATGTTGAGGGCAGCGACGAAACGGAAAAAGAGCAAAACAGCAAGCTGCCGCCGCTTTCGGCAGGAAATGCCCTGCAGCCGAAAAAGCTGGACAGCTCTCAGCACTTTACCCAGCCGCCACCGCGTTATACCGAAGCAACACTGATTAAGGTGTTGGAGGAAAAGGGAATCGGCCGTCCGAGTACCTATGCGCCGACCATTACCACAATTGCGGCGCGCGGTTATGTAACGCGTGAAAAAAAGCAGTTTGTACCGACAGAGCTTGGCAAGGTGGTAACCGATATTATGGCCGCACATTTTTCCGAAATTGTGGATGTGGCCTTTACGGCGAATATGGAAAAAGAACTGGATTCGGTTGAAGATGGTGCGATTGATTGGGTGAACATCATCCGCGAATTTTACGATCCCTTTGAAAAACAGCTTGAAGTTGCGGAGAAGGAATTGGAAAAGGTAAAAATTGCCGATGAGGTTTCGGACGTGATTTGTGAAAAATGCGGCCGTCACATGGTATATAAAATGGGACGCTTCGGCAAATTTTTGGCTTGCCCCGGTTTTCCGGAATGCCGTAACGCCAAGCCGATTGTGAAAGAGACGGGTGTGCTGTGTCCCAAGTGCGGCGCCAAAATATTAGAAAAAAAATCACAGCGCGGCAAAAAATATTTCGGCTGTGAACATAATCCGCAGTGCGATTTTATGAGTTGGGATAAGCCGCTTGCGGAAAAATGTCCCAAGTGCGGCGGACTGTTGTTGGAAAAAAACGGCCGCGCCAAAAAAGTTGTTTGTTATAATGAAGATTGTGATTTTGAACGAAAGCTGTAAATAAAGGGTAGGGAATGTAAAACCGGTTTTACATCCCCTGTTTTTTTATGATTCCAAATAGTGCAATAGTGCAGGCAGCGCATCGGCCGCGGCTTTTCGGCCGATGTTATAGGCAAGCTGCAGCTTATCCGCGTCCTTTTCAATCCGGCTGACGGGAAGCGGTGCATCCGGACGGATGACAAACAGCCTGCCTACGGCTTCCTCTTTTGCAACATAGTCCAGTTCGTTGTTATACATAATGTGCCGCCGCGCCATGGTTTCCACAAATTGCGGATACCGACGGTAGATCCTTCGGATCAGCGGCAGCAGCTTGTTTTTCTCTTTGCGATATTCCTTCGGCTGTGTGAGAACGGCAACGTTTTTATCATACCCGATGCTTTCAAAAAACTGTACGGGAATTGAATCGGAAATGCCGCCGTCCAGCAGCTTTTGTCCGTCTATTTCAACAATTTTTGCAGCCAGCGGCAAAGAGGCTGAGGCACGAATCCAATCAAAACCGTGCCCCTCCCGGCCGGTGTATTGATGATATACCGGTTTGCCGGTTTCAACATCCGTGCAGACCACATAAAATTCCATCGGGTTTTTGTAAAAGGCTTCAAAATCAAATATATCCAGCTTCAGCGGTACTTCACCGTAGCAAAAATCGGCGTTGTACAAATCGCCTGTTTTCACTAAAGAACGCAGGCTGCAATACCGTTTGTCGCGGCAGAACCTTGTGTTATAACGGATGGTGCGGCCGATTTGCCCCGATTTATAATTGCAGCCGAAGGCCGCACCGGCCGAAACGCCGACAGCGCCGTCAAAAACAAGCTTGTTTTCCATAAAAACATCCGTCACGCCGGCTGTGAACATGCCGCGCATGGCGCCGCCTTCCAAAATCAATCCCTTTTTCATAATGGTTTTCACTTCGCTTTCTGTATTGTATTGTACCACATTTTTGCATTTTATGCAAATGTAAAGTTTTAAAACGGACAGCAAAATATTTTGCGCGGCACAAGTACAAAAAATATGCTTTTTAATAAAAATGCGCTCAAAATTCCCTCTATACTCTTTTTAGGCGAAAAACCTTGCAATTACTAATGTTTTGTGATATAATATATAAAAAGGCTATTTTTGAGAGTGATTCGGCAAAAGGCAACCGGAGGTAAAAAATGGATAATAAAGTGAATCAACAGTATGATGAATCGCAAATTCAGGTTTTGGAGGGGCTGGAGGCTGTCCGCAAGCGTCCCGGCATGTATATCGGCTCTACTTCCATCCGCGGTTTGCACCATTTGGTGTACGAAATTGTGGATAACAGTATTGACGAGGCGCTGGCAGGCTATTGCACCGAAATTGAAGTGGTGCTGAATAAGGATAATTCTGTTACCGTACGTGATAACGGGCGCGGTATTCCGCACGGTATCCATCCCAAAATGGGCATTTCAACCATTGACGTTGTGTTTACGGTGCTGCATGCCGGCGGTAAGTTCGGCGGCGGCGGATATAAGGTATCCGGCGGTCTGCACGGCGTTGGTGCATCGGTTGTTAATGCACTTTCAACGCATTTGGAGGTGCGCGTTAAGGATGGAGAGCACATTTGGTTCCAAAGCTACAAACGCGGTGTGCCGGAGGGTGAGGTGCATCAAATCGGAACAACAACGGAAACAGGCAGTGAAATAACTTTTTGGGCCGATGACAAAATTTTTGAAGAAACCGTGTATGAATACGATACGCTTTTAAAGCGTCTGCGTGAGCAAGCCTTTTTAAACGGCGGCTTGAAGATTATTTTCACGGATAACAGAGGAGAAGAACCGACGAGCGAGGTGCTTCACTACGAAGGCGGTATTAAAAATTTCGTATCCTTTATTTTTAATGAAAAGAAAAAGAAAAAAGAATCACTTGAATATATAAATGAAGAGGTTATCTATGTCAGCGGCGAAAAAAACGGCAGCATGGCAGAGGTGGCGCTGCAATGGTACAGCGCGTATGAGGAAATTACCGAATCGTTTGCCAACAATATTGCCACAACAGAGGGCGGTACGCATGTTACCGGGTTTAAAGCGGCGCTGACGAAGGTTTTAATTGAATATGCCAAAAAGTTTAAACTGCTTAAAGACAATGAAGAACTGACGGGCGAGGATGTGCGCGAAGGCCTGATTGCCGTTATCTCGGTTAAACTTGAAGAGCCGCAGTTTGAGGGACAGACCAAAACCAAGCTGGGTAATTCCGAAATGCGCGGTTTGGTTGAAAATATTCTGCGTGAAAAATTAACGGATTATCTGGAAGAAAACCCGAATATTGCAAGAGCAATTTTAGAAAAGGCGCTTACCGCATCGCGCGCGAGAATTGCGGCGCGCAAGGCGCGTGAAGCAACGCGCAAAACGCCGCTCGGCACCAATTCTTTGCCGGGTAAGCTGACGGACTGCATAGTAAAAGACCCGACCAAAACCGAAATTTACATAGTGGAGGGTGATTCGGCAGGCGGTTCGGCCAAAAACGGACGGGACAGCAAATATCAGGCGATTTTGCCGCTGTGGGGCAAAATGCTGAATGTTGAAAAAGCGCGCGCCGATAAGGTTTACGGCAACGATAAGCTGACGCCGGTTATCCAGGCATTGGGGACGGGTATTGCCGGTGAGTTTAATTTGGAAAAGCTGCGTTATGATAAAATTGTCATTATGGCCGATGCCGATGTTGACGGCGCACATATTCAAACCCTTTTGTTAACCTTTTTCTTCCGCTTTATGCGGCCGCTGATTGAAGCCGGCCATGTCTATCTGGCTAAGCCGCCGCTTTATAAGTTGTCGCGCGGCAAACGCTCACGCGTGGCATTTAGTGATGAAGAACGTGACCGCATCAGTGAAGAATTTAAAGATGGCGATAAAAATGCAAAGGTAGACATCAGCCGTTATAAGGGCTTGGGTGAGATGAACCCCGAAGAACTGTGGGAAACCACCATGGATCCCAAAAACCGCATTTTGCTGAAGGTTACGCTGGAGGATGCGGAAAGAGCTGACCAAATTTTCAGCATTTTAATGGGCGATGAGGTTGAACCGAGGCGTGCCTTTATTGAAGAAAATGCACAGTATGTAACAAACCTGGATGTTTAAAAGAGCCAATATATGTGAATTGACTTAAAAAACAGGATTGGAGATATAAAATGGCGAAGCATAAAAAATATGAAGATTCTCATTTTGAGGACTATTTGGAAACCCAAACCATTGTTGATATAGACATTGAAAAGCGCATGCGCGAGGCCTTTATTGATTACGCCATGAGTGTTATTGTCAGCCGTGCACTGCCGGATGTGCGTGACGGCTTAAAGCCCGTACACAGACGTATTTTATATTCGATGCACGAAGAACATTTGACCTATGACAAGCCCTTTTTCAAATCGGCAACAACGGTCGGTAATGTTATCGGTCGGTATCATCCGCACGGTGATGCCTCTGTATATGATGCTATGGTGCGTCTGGCGCAGGATTTTTCCATGCGCTATATGTTAATTGACGGTCACGGTAACTTCGGTTCGGTGGATGGTGATCCGCCGGCTGCTTACCGTTATACTGAGGCACGCATGAGTAAACTGGCCAACGTGATGCTTGAAAATATTGAAAAAAACACCGTTGACTTTGCGCCGAACTTTGATGAAAAAAGAGAAGAACCGGTTGTGCTGCCCACCAGAATCCCGACGCTTTTAATTAACGGCAGTTCGGGTATTGCCGTTGGTATGGCAACCAACATTCCGCCGCATAATTTAACCGAGGTGTTAAACGGCGTGATTGCTAAAATCGACAAGCCGGATATTACGGTGGACGAGCTGATGGAATACATAAAAGGCCCGGACTTTCCGACAAAGGCTTTCATCATGGGTCGCCGCGGCATCCGCAGCGCTTATGAAACCGGCCGCGGCAAAATTATTGTCCGCGCCAAAACACAAATAGAAGAACACCGCGACGGCACCTCCTCCATTATCGTTACAGAGCTGCCGTACCAGGTGAACAAAAAAATGCTGGTAGAAGCTATTGCCGAGCTGGCAAAGGACAAGCGTGTGGAGGGTCTTTCGGATATTGATGACCATTCCTCCGACCGTGTGGGTATCCGCATTGATATTGCCTTAAAGCGTGACGCTAATCCGCAGATTGTGCTGAATCAGCTGTTTAAATATACGCGCTTGCAGGATAGCTTTTCGGTTAACATGCTGGCCATTCATGACGGCCGCCCCAAAACGATGGGCTTAAATGAGGTGCTGGAGCACTTTATCACCTTCCAGGAGGAAATTGTAACGCGCAGAACCAAGTTCGACTTGGAAAAGGCCGAAGCCAGAATGCATATTTTGGAAGGCTTGCGGATTGCACTGGCCAACATTGACGAAATCATTCACATCATCCGTAATTCGTATGATGATGCTAAGGAACGCTTGATGGAGCGCTTTTCTATGTCTGATATTCAGGCGCAAAGCGTTTTGGATATGCGTCTGGCACAATTGCAGCGCTTAAACGGAGAACGGATTGAAGAAGAATATAACGACCTGATTGCCAAAACGGCCGAATATCGCTTGCTGCTTTCCGACCATGGCAAGCTGATGGAGCAAATTAAAACAGAATTAATTGAAATCCGCGATAAATACGGCGATGAAAGAAAGACAGAGCTGCTTGAATCTGTGGATGAAATTGATATTGAAGATTTGATTGCCGAAGAAGATAATGTTTTCACCCTGACACATTTTGGTTATGTTAAGCGTATGCCGGCCGATATTTATAAGGCGCAGCGCCGCGGCGGCAAGGGTATTATGGGTATGACAACGCGTGAAGAAGATTTTGTGGAACGCCTGTTTGTTACAAGCACGCATAACCACATTTTGTTCTTTACCAACAAGGGTAAAATGTATCGCTTAAAGGCCTACCAAATTCCCGAAACCGGCCGACAGGCCAAGGGGACGAACATTGTTAACCTGCTGCAGCTGGATAGTGATGAAAAGGTAACGGCAACCATTTGCGTAAAGGAATTTGAAGAAGATAAATATTTGTTTTTTGCAACGCGCAAGGGTATTGTTAAGAAAACCGACTTTATGGCTTATAATACGGCCAGGAAGGGCGGCTTGGCTGCCATTGTTCTGGAAGAGGGAGACGAGCTGATTAACGTTGAGCTGACGGACGGCAAGCAGGACATTTTGCTGGCTACCTACAACGGCATGTGTATTCGCTTTAACGAAGAAGATATTCGTCCGCTGGGACGTGTTTCGCACGGTGTACGCGGTATTCGCCTTGCTTCGGGCAACGATTATGTTGTCGGTATGGGCGTAGCGCATGATGATGCGGACTTGCTGGTTGTAACCGAAAACGGCTTTGGCAAAAAAACGCCGCTTGACGAATATAAAACACAGAACCGAGGCGGTCAGGGTGTTAACACCTATCGCTTATCGGATGCCACCGGTAATGTGGCCGGTATTATGGTTGTCACCGAAGCGGATGATGTTATGCTGATTACTTCGGATGGTACAATTATCCGCATGAAAACAAAGGAAATCAGCCGAATCGGCCGCTTGACAAAGGGTGTTCGCTTAATGCGTTTGGACGATGTTCGCGTTGTGAGCGTGGCGCGTGCCGATGAGCAGGAGGAAGAGGAAATAAGCGTGGACGAGACGGCAGAAACAGAAGTGAATGCCGAAGACGATACAAATGCAGCGGCAGAACAGCCGGAAACTGAGGCAAACACCGCGGCAGATGCGACGGAGGATACGCCGTCGGCAGAGTGACCGTCCCTTAATGAGCCTGACAGGAGCGTGAAAACATGAAGCATTATAATGACAGAATCAGAGATTTGCGCGAGGAACGTAAACTGACGCAGCGCCAAATTGCGGAGGTTTTGGGAATTAGGCAGCAGGTATATTCTAAATATGAGTTGGGTGTGCGTTCGCTGCCGCTGGAACATTTGATGAAGCTGTGCCGTTATTACGGTGCTTCGGCAGACTGGATTTTAGGGCTTGCGGAAAGTGACGAAAATCGGGAATCTTAATTGTACACAAATTGCGTAAAATAATGCAGGAGGGCAGCAGCGTGAAGATTGTTTTATATTTGGTTGTTATGGCCGGTGTAACATATCTGATTCGTGCGCTGCCCTTTTGCTTGTTTCGCAACAAGGTCAAGTCGCCTTTTTTACAGTACTTTTTTGCTTACATTCCGTATGCCGTGCTGGCGGCTATGACGTTGCCTTACATGCTGCTTTCGGGTAAAAATCCGGCTTGTGCGGCTGTTGGGTTTGCCGCAGCCGTGTTGCTTTCGGCCTGCAAGCGGTCGCTTACCACAGTGGCGCTGGGGGCTTGTGTTGCCTCGTTTGCTGCCGGGTTGTTTTTGTAATGCAGATTTACGGACGAATAGGAAAGACATGGTTATGCAACAGGTTTTAAACAGTGAAGAACGTTACAAGCAAATGATTGAAACGCCGATTCCGCGGTTGGTGACGCAAATGGCGATTCCGACTGTGATCAGCATGCTTGTCACGGTCATTTATAGTACGGCGGATACATATTTTGTATCGCAAATTAACAAATCGGCCTCGGCTGCGGTCGGCATGGTATATGCGCTGATGGCTGTCATTCAGGCAGTGGGATATGGTTTGGGTATGGGCGCAGGCAGCCTGATTAGCCGCTGGCTGACGGCTTAACGTTTGTTATTTCAGTTCCCTTTGTGGTCATATTTTATCGCAAGTACATAAACAGGGATGATGATTGATGCTAAAAAAATATGTGTTATTGCTTTTGGGATGTCTTGTGTTGAGTGCATGCCAAAGCACGAGTGTTGGTGTTATCGGCGGAGCGGATGGCCCCACAAAGGTGATTGTTTCGGAAAATAACGAAAACAGCGAAACGCCATAAGGATATTTATGTGTTGCCGCTTGTCAATTGGGACAAGTAAAGCAATAAAGGGGTGGCATGTGTGAAAAAATGCAAAATTACCGTAATGAAAACAGCGCGTTATGATGATTTGATAGAACGGTATGAGAATCCGATTGAACATGCTTGCAGCATGCAAACGGGTCAGGTATTTATTGCCAACGGCTGGCAAAGACCGGACGGAATGTGCGACAGCGCATGGGAGACGATGTCTCCCTTTGTAATGGCGTTGGCACATGGCGGCCGTAATTTGTATGACGGATGGATGAAAAATGAAACCGCAGCCATGATTTCGTGCAATGATGGATTTCGCCCCGTCAGCTTTTTAATTGAAGCGCTGGAGGAAGAAGCCGATTGAGTTGGTATACAACAATTGAACCTGTATACAATGCCCGGACATATGGGATTTGTCATCCTAATGCCCGGCTGTACAAAAGCCTGCCCAAAACACTTGGGCAGGCTTTTGATGTATCAGGCCGGTTTAGAGGAAAGAAATTCAAGCGTAATCCCATGCTTGACGGCATAATCTACCGTATATTTGGTGCCGCCCGTTTCGTTTTCTAAAAAAGCCAGCACATATGAAGAAGCATCCACCATAACGCGGTTCCGTTTTAACATGCAGCCGCGGTAATAGGCTTCGGAGGTGTAAATCACTTCATCCGCATTGCGCAAAACGGCTTGATATTCGGCCTTTTGCGCCTCTGTCCAGAATTTATCCTGGTTGCGGCACGGCAAAATCATACAAAGCCGAATGGAAGGAAAATCTTCTTTTAAGCGAATGACGGTTTGGGCAGCCAACAGGTCAAATCCCAATGCGCCGCCGGAGCAAAAGCAGGTATATCCCTTTTGAATCAGCTGTGTAATTTTCGTAAAAAGCTGACGGCCAAGGCTGCTGTAGGCAGCGCAGCCGATTTTGCGATGACCGGTAAAAGAACAGGTATATTCTTTATTCATAACAACCTCCGTACTCATTGTTTTTGCAGTTAAATAACGGATTTAATCACCTTAACCACCTTGCCGAAAATGGTAAAATTCTGCGATTGCGGATTGACAACCATCGGGTGGAAGCTGGGGCTGTTGCTTTCGGCCACCAGGGTTATGTAATCATCGGTGCGGTACAGGCGGCTGATAAAGGCCGGGTCACTTCCCACGGCGGCTGCAACAATGTCACCGTCGTCGGCAAAGTTTTGCCGGCGGACAATGGCAATGCTGCCTTCGGTTAAGCCAAGGCGATCCATCCTGTCCCCCGTGATGCGCAGGCCAAAAAAGTTACCTTCGCCAATCAGCGCGGGGGGGAGGCTGAGTGTATACAGCGGTACCGGGCTGACACCGGCAGCAAGCGTGGCATATACAAACATACCGCCGGTGGTGGGGACGGCAATGGACGTTTCGTGCATGGCCGTTGGTTTTTCGCCCAAAAGCTCGCTGATGCTGACATCAAAATACGCTGCAATTTTGCGCAAATTGGTGCTGCTGGGCGGCGCGTAGCCCGTTTCGTAGTTTGATACGGCGGTTTTGCTGAGCCCCAGCGCCTGTGCCAGTTCGTTTTGATTCAGACCCTTTTCGCGCCGCAGTTTTTTTAACTGGTTTGGAAAATTATCCATAATGCAATTCCCTTCTTTCAATATGTCCGAAAAAATAAACAGTTAATCTCTTGAGTACAATTATATCATATAAAATCAAAAAATACAAGAGAAAATTCAATTTTTATTGTTTCGTTTTGCCGCAAAGCTTCTGTTTCGGAATTTCAATACAATGTGATCTTAAAATATTACATAAAAATACAAGCGGAAAGCACAAAATAAACCATAAGCTGCTGTAAAGCGGACAAATTTGTCCCCACAGGTTGCCTATGCGATCGGAATAATCCCAAACGTTTAAATGAAGCGCCTTGTTAAACAGGCAGCCGGCAACAAATTCGCAGCCGGTGATGATGCAGGAAGAAAAAAAGCATTTTTTTAAAAGCGTTGTTTTACGCATGGTGCAGTTTAAAGCGTAAATAAAACGAAAGCAGATACCGCCCGTTAAAAGCATGCTCCAGTGCGTGTATCCGCGCCATAAAATTTCCAAAAGGCCATAGCCGAAGGAGCCGATTCCCCAAACGGCGGCAATGGTTTTTTGCTTAGACATACGATAAGCTCCTTATTGCTTTTATATTCCTTCAGTATGCCCGGCGAACATAGGAATTATGCAAAGCGAAAAAGAGCCGAACGTTAAAAAAGAAAAGGAGCTATAAGCAAAATCAACAGAAATTGCTTAAAGCCCCTTAGCTGGTTTGCGACAGTTTTTTTATAAATTAAGCTAGGCAAACGTTGGCAGCTTGCTTGCCTTTTTGACCCTGCTCAATATCAAAAGTAACACGCTGACCCTCTTCCAAGGTTTTAAACCCATCGGAAACAATGGAGGAGAAGTGAACAAAAACATCCTCGCCGCCGTCAACGGTGATAAAGCCGTAGCCTTTTTCTGCATTAAACCATTTTACTGTACCTGTATTCATTACTGCGGTACCTCCTTAAAAAAATCTTGCGTAGATTAGCTGTAAAAT
>UQYH01000070.1 GCA_900545185.1 uncultured Eubacteriales bacterium
ATTTATCCATTAAATAAATTAATTATCAGGAGGTCGATACCATGGCAGAAACAACAGATTTTCGTTATAACACCGGTGCAACCAAGGTTCCCTGGGCTGCCGTCGGCGAAAATTACAATGCAAAAGACTTGATGGAAATCATCCGCTTTTTAATGCAGGGCGAAGGGGCAGAATATGATGCGGCCATTGCAGCCGTTACAGAGGATGTGGCAAAGCTTGCCACGCTATCCACACCGCCGGGCAAGCTGACCACGGGCAAAGAGGTTGAGGCCGCCGAAGCCGCCTCCAATGCATACCTCGGCACAGACAGCAGCACCTTTGTCACCAACGCAACCTCCGCATTTGAGATTGCCTATAAATACGCCGGCATCGGACCGGGTGATGAAGTGATTGTGCCTGCCATAACCTTTGTAGCCACCATGGCCTATCCGCTGTCCGTCGGCGCCAAGCTGGTTTTTGCCGATGTTGATCCGCGCACCATTAATATGGATCCTAAGGATGTGGCACGCAAAATTACCCCCAAAACAAAAATGATTGTGCCTGTTCACATCGGCGGTTATCCGGTCGATTTGGATCCGATTATGGAGCTGGCCAAAAAGCACAACATTGTTGTGCTGGAGGATGCGGCTCACGCCTTCGGCGCGTTGTATAAAGGCCGCCATATCGGCACCATCGGTGATTTTGCCGGTTTCAGCTTCCATGAGGTTAAAAATATCACCTCCTTCGGCGAGGGCGGCATTTTAACCACCACGGTGCCCGGCATGCAAAGTGAAATAAAACGCGCCCGGTTTTTGGGACTTGATTTTTCCGCACCGATTCAAAACTGGCTGTACAATATTACGCCGATTCGCGGTAAGGAAAAACCGTTTGTTGCACAAAATTCCTCCCCGACAGAAATTCAGGGCTTGGGACTTAGGCTGCAAATTGCGCGCAACGACGCTATTATTGAAGAACGCCGCGCTGCCGCTGCATACTTAAACAGCCGCTTTGCGGAAAATGATGCCATTATTCCGCAAGATTTGGGTGACGAAGGCACAAAGCCGACCTTCCACTTATATCTGCTGCAAATCGACCCCGACAAAGCCGGCGGCGATGTTCAGCTTTTAAAACAAAAGCTGGAAGAAAAAGGCGTGACCAATATTCCACACTTCGGGCCGCTCTATCGGTTTAAGGTGGTCAGCGATATGGGCTACCGTCCGGAGGAGATTGCCAAAACCTGCCCGGTTTGCGAAGAGGTGTTCTATCGCCGCTTTACGCACCTGCCGCTTTACGGTCTGTCGCAAGAGCAGCTCATGTATATGGCAGATGCCGTTTTAGAAGCCGTCAGCGAGATGCAAAAGGGAATATAAAGCGTATCGGATAGAAACATACGAAAATAAACACCACAAGCCGAATCCTGTGCCCATGCGGCCTATGGATTCGGCTTGTGGTGTTTTATGATGTGAAGCATCGCGCGCATCCGCGGTTTTGTTTTACCCCTTTACGCCGCCGATATTGACACCGCCGAGGATTTTTCTTTGGAATACCGCAAAAATCAAGAACGGCGGCAGGCTTGCAAAAACAAGCGCCATAAAATATGTGTTCATCTGCACCGAGTTATCCGATTGCAGCCTGTATATTTTAAGCGGCACAACAACGTTTTTGTCCAGCACCAAAAGCGGCATAAAAAAGTCTGACCATGCTGCGCTTAAAATACCGATGGATTGATAAATAATAACCGGTGTTACCAAGGGCAGCATAATTTTGAAAAATACGCCGTAATTTGTGCAGCCATCCAATTTGGCCGCCTCAACATATGAGTCGGAGAGTCCGTCGAACGCATTTTTAAACAGCAAAACGGCAAACGTGTCCGCGCCTGCTGTCAGCCACATCGGCCAATAGGTATCGAGCAAATTAACGCCGATGCCAAAATCGTACGCAAACGGAAAATGCAGCCACGAAATATAGTTCGGCACCATACGGATTTGGCTCGGCATCATCATCGTCCACACAACCAGCATAAAAATAAGCTTTGTGCCTGCCGGTTTCAGCTTAGAAAGCACATAACCGCCAAAGCCGCAAACCACGATGCTGAAAGCCCAGTTACCGACAGATAGCACAATGGTGTTGATAAATGAATCGCCCAGCTGCAAAAAAGCGATTGAATCTTTAATGCGTGTGACAAATCGATTCCATGACATATCCTTTGGAAAGAATGAAAATGACGAATAAATTTCCTGCGTGTCCTTAAATGCCGTCAAGACCGTCCAAATGGCCGGTATAACCGAAATCAGCGCCGTAAGCACTAAAATTGCAAAAAATATCCAATATAATATTTTGCCCCGAACCGTCTTTAAATCCGAGTTGCTCAGCATACCCGTTTGCTTGGTCGAAAATCTTTTCATTGCTTATAACGCCTCCTTTTAAAGTCGGTCTTCTACTTTTTTGTTCAGCCAAAAATAGAACAGGGTGAATACAATGAGGATTAAAAAGATAATAACACCCAATGCCATAGCCTGTCCCGTGCCCTTGCCGCCGCTGTTAAAGCCGTATTGATACAGCTGATACGACAGCGAAACAGAGGCGCCGTTCGGGCCGCCGCCCGTCATGGCAAGCGGCTGCTCCATAATCTGGAACACCGATATGATCTGCCGAACCAAATTTAAAAGCAAAAGGCCTTCCATGGCCGGGCGTGTCACAAACCACAACCGTTTCCACGGACCGGCGCCGTCTATCAGCGCCGCTTCATATTGCTCGACCGATACGCTTTGCAAGGCTGCAAAATATAGCAGCATAGAGCCGGGAAAACCCTTTCATGTGCTGTAAATAATAATGCCCACAATGGTAAAGCGCAGATCGTTCAGCCAGGCATAAGGCGCCAGACCCATTTTGCCGATCAGCATGTTTAAAAGGCCTGTCTGATCCGGATAATATATAAAATACCACATCAGCATGGCCGCAATGCCGGGGATAACCGCCGGTATGTAAATCAGCAGCCGAAAACCGCTTCTGAAATGAACCGTCTCGTTCAGTAAAATAGCAATAAAAAGAGGCGGCAAAAAGCCAATCACAAGCGACCACAGCACATATTGCACCGTGTTCCACAGCATTGGCAAAAACTGCGTGTGCGTAATCACCCTTCTGTAATTATCCAGGCCGCAAAAATTTGCCGGTGTATAGCCCTTCATATTAAAAAACGACCACACACTGCCCAGTATTGTCGGTCTCCATATAAAAAGATATAAAATGATCACCATAGGAAGCATTAAAATCCATGCGTCAATATTATTCCGCAGCTTCATTTTTCGTTTTATATTTACAGTGGCCTTTGCAGTACTTATCTCTCCGGTATGTTTCATATCCTATATTCTTCCTTCCCGCAAGTCTCATACAAAAAAATCACGCCGAAAACTATCATCCGAAAAGCGGATGATAGTTTTCGCTGCATTTTCGGCAAGCGCGCCGAATACCCTTTTTAATACGTCAGATTATCTAGGTAATTCTGCTGAAAATCGTTGTTGGCTTTTTCCAAAATTGCCGCACAGTCTGCATTTTCATTGGTCAGCACTTCTTGAAGGCAACTATCTAAAATGCCGTATAGTTCTTGTGCGCAAACCGGTTCTTCGGGCTGAATGTCTGCCGGGCAATCCGCAACAAAATTGTTATACAGCTTTACATGATTTTCATTCACATTTCTGTTTTTATCAATCAGGCTGTATTCATATTGCAGCGATTCGGCATTGCCGCTCCAAACACTCATGCTCTTGGTACCGATCAAGCGGTTTTCATCCAGCTGTTTTTTCATTTCGCCGTCTGCATTTGCTTTAATGTCATCCGTTGCCGTGTAATGGGTTTGTGTTTCAATCCAGCGCACGGCCGCGTCAATCTGATCTTCGGTTGCATTTTGATTAATGCAGAACACCGTGCCGCCCAAAAGGGACACAAACTTTTTGGGTCCTGCCGGCAAACCGATCATACCGATACTGTCGCGGTTCATTTCATATTGGTACACATATTGGGGCATATCGCCTGCCGCCATCAGCATGGCCGCATTGCCGATTGCAAAGGTTTTGTAAAACTCTGTACCGTCTATAATGGCGTTGTTCGGCAGTACGTCATATTTCCATTTTAAGTCCTTCATATAGCGCAGCGCTGCGGCTGCCTCCGGCGTATTAAAGGTTGCCTTCCATTTGCCGTCCTCGCCTTTTTCCATAAAGTCTACACCGTATGACCAAGCCAGACAGCTGAACATCCAGCCGCCATAGTTGTTGGCTGTGGGAAATACAATACCCGGCTTACCCGTTGCTTCTTTAATTTTCACGATTTCCTACCACGGTACCCGCTGCCGCCGTACCGGCATAGGCTTCATCCGCACCGCTGCTGGTTTTACCAAAGGTCGGCTCCGTATCGTCATCTAAGTAGCTTTCAATAATACTGCCGTCGGCATTTAAACCGTTCACAAGCGGATCAAATGCCAGCTGCACACTATCGCCCTGCCACATCACGCCGCCGTTGAACAGCTGTACCTGATAGTTGTCATACACATCGCACAAAATATAGAGATACCGTTCATCCCACTTGGTCAGGATGCGCGACGCAACATTTGAATTTTGCCAATCGGCAGCCGTGCTGCCCGTCTGCGGTGTTCCGGCATGCAGCGGATAGGCATTCGCCCAATCGGCTATATCGCCCGTAAAGCTATCCAGGTCAATGGCCTTATCTGCCTTCACCACAACTGCAAACTCCAGTGCGGCCAGCTTGTCGGCCAACTCTTTGCCGTCCTTTTCGCGCGCCGATACGGTAAAGCTGTATTCGTTAAAGGCCGTCGGTGTTTTTTCCGTCACCTCAAAGCTCAGTACCTGTGTTTCGCCCGGTGCAACCTGAATGTCCTGTTGTGTTTCCTTCAGGCTCCAGCCCTCCGGCGCCTGCAATTCCACAACAGCGTCAATGGTATAGTCCGCTGTGTTTTCCATAGATACGTCAACATGCGTCAGCTTATCATAGGGAACAGAAGATTGCAGCAGCTTAACATTACAGGATGAAAGCACCGTTGTGGCAATGGCCTGATCGGTCATGACCCGTCCCCCTACAACAAACCGGACGTGTGTGCAGTCCGTACCCACCTTAGCATCTTTGCCGATGGTGATCGGTACGGTAATTTCCGTCTTTTTACCGGAGGGCAGCGTAAGCCCTTCCAGTTTTTCGCCAATCTGATTGCCTTCGTTATCCGTGACCATAACATAGCCCGAAACATCGCGCTGCAAGCGGTTATCAATGGTAATGTTAATTTCCTTTGTAGCCTCCTGGTACACACTGATGGTTCTGGTATCGGTGTAGGCCAGCAGTCCCATGGCTTCGTTAACCGGCTCCAGCTTGCATTTCCCCGCCGCACCGCCGAAATGGCCGCCCGTATCGTGCAGCCGCGCATACGGAATGTGCGCACTGCAAAGCCGCGCATACATGCTCTCGCTTGTTTGCGGCGTCACCGGCACATTGTTGATGGCATGCATGGGCTTTATCCGGCCGCCTTTTTGTGTAAAATCAATCGTAAGCTGTTTCATAACAATCTCCTTCTATGACAGTTGTTTTCATTCTATCACGGAAATGCATGCAGTGTATTTAACAAATCATGCGTCCGATTTAGCAATTTTTCCGTGAAGAAATTGTTAAAACAATCAAAATAATTGATAAAATAAACGAAATAAATGTTAAATACTTTCAATTGCAATATGCTTATAATAGAATGTGAAAATAAGCATCGCAGGTAAAGACTGTTTTAAGCCTGCTTGGATGCAATTCGAAAGGAAGTTTATGAACATGAAAGTTGCTGTTATTGGCTGCGGCACCATTGCCAACTCTGCACACATCCCCGCGTACATGCAAAACGAAAAGGCAGAAGTTAAGTACTTCTGCGACATCATCCCCGAACGTGCCGAGGCTACCGTCAGCAAATATAATTGCGGCACTGCGGTAACCGATTATAAGGAAGTCCTTGCTGACCCCGAAATTGAAGCGGTTTCTGTTTGCACGCCGAACAAAATGCATTCGACCATTGCAATTGATGCGCTGCGCGCCGGTAAAAACGTGCTGTGCGAAAAGCCTGCGGCACGGGTTTATGCCGAAGCCTTAGAAATGCAAAAGGCACAGCACGAGACCAAAAAGGTTTTAAACATTGGTGTTGTCAACCGTTTTAACACGGGCGTGAACAAAATTAAAGAGCTGATTGCCCAAGGCGAGCTGGGCGATATTTACCAGGTTTATGTCAGCTTCAGAAGTCACAGAAGCATCCCCGGCCTGGGCGGCGATTTTACACGCAAGGAGGTTGCCGGCGGCGGTGTTATGATTGACTGGGGCGTTCACTTTTTTGACATTGTGATGTATTGCTGCAGCGACCCGAAGGTGCAAAGTGTTTCGGCCGAGCAGTTCAGCCGTTTGGGGAATCCCATTGAAGATTATGTATATGCCAACATGTGGGCAGGGCCGCCGAAAAAGGACGGTGTGTTTAACGTTGAAGATGCCGTTACCGGTATCATCCGTACCGAAGGGCCGGTTATTTCCTTTAACGGCGCCTGGGCGCAAAACATCGGCGAGGATGAAATGTTTATTGACTTTATGGGTACAAAGGGCGGTATTCGCCTGCAATACGGCAGCGACTTTACCATGTATGCCACCAAAAACGGCATGCTGACCAAAACCACCTTCCAAATGGAAAAAGTGAAGATGTTCCAAGAGGAAATTAACGCATTTATCAATTGCATTGAAAGCGGCGAAAAGCTGCCCTCTCATATTGATACCAACATTATTACAGCCGAAATGATGGACGCTGTGTATCGTTCGGCAGAAGCACATAAGGAGATTGTGTTATGAAAAAAGTATGCTTGATTGACTATTATTTGGATGAATGGCATGCCAATAACTATCCGCGCCTGTTGCATGATGTATCCGAAGGCCGCTACGAGGCATTTTGCGCCTATGCAAAAATCGACAGCCCCATCGGCGGCATGACCAGCCGCGAATGGTCGAAAAAATACAATGTCCCGCTTGTCGACAGCATCGAAGAGGTGATTGAAGCATGTGACGTTTTAATTGTGCTTTCGCCGGATAACCCCGAAATGCACGAGGAACTGATGGATTTGCCGCTTAAATCCGGCAAACGCGTTTACATTGATAAAACCTTTGCCCCCGATAAAGAGGCGACGCTTAGGATGTTTGCCAACGCGGACAAGCACAACACGCCATGCTACACCAGTTCGGCGCTGCGTTTTGCCGACGAGCTGGACGCAATTGACACCGATTCGATTTATAAAATCTACAGCGAAGGCTCCGGCCTGTATGATATTTATGCCATCCACCAAATTGAGCCGATTGTCCGCTTAATGCAAACAGATGCCAAGCGCGTTATGTTTTTAAGCGATATTGACCATCCCTCTATGGTGATTGAATTTGCAGACGGCCGCCTGGTGCAAATGCAGCAGGTTTTGGAATTGCAGCAGCAGCGCGGCTATGAATTTTCCATCATCACGGTAGATGCGGACAACAATGCTGTGGAATATCCGATTCGTTCTCGTTATTTCCACAACTTTATGAAAGGCTTAATTCAATTTTTCGATACCGGCGAGATTCCCGTGCCGCATCGCGATACGGTAAACGTGATTGCCATTCGGGCAGCCGGAATGAAAGCGGCAGAACATCCGTTTACCTGGGTATAGGTATAAACGCTGTTACATATCCCTTATATATGTTAAACTGTTTTGCTGCAATTTGAATGACGCAAAGGTAAAAATCTAAAAGGTGAATCGTTTTTATGAGTAACAAGGTATATAAAATTGCATTAATCGGCTGCGGCCGCATGGGCGCAGCACATTTGGAAAACCTCTATTGCAAAAGCAATATTCAAATTCAATATGTTTGCGATACGGATGCATGCCGCGCAAACCAATTTGCGAAACAGTTTAACGCCGCCTTTGCGGAAACAGACTGGAGAACCGTTGTTTCCGCAAAGGATGTGGATATTGTCATTATTGCAACGCCGCCGACAGCACATTTGACCATTGTATCGGCCTGCCTGCAAAACGGCAAGCATGTGCTGTGCGAAAAGCCGATTGCCACCAATTATCAGGACGGTGCCGAGGCCGTACGGCTGATTAAAGCCCATCCGGAATGTAAGGTATTAATCGGGTATATTTTGCGTCATAACAAAACATATCAGACCGTTGCGAAAATGATACAAGAAGGCGCCATCGGTTCACCCATCGTGATGCGCATGACGCAAAATCATCACACCATGAACTGGAAACGCTATTTAAATTTAATTTGCGAAACCTCCCCGATTATCGACTGCGGCGTACATTATGTGGACGTGATGCGTTGGTTTACGGGCGAGGAGGTGCAGTCCGTTAACGGCATCGGCAGCAAAACAGAGGCCGATGTGCCGGAGGGCAAGTATAATTACGGCCTGATTACGGTGCGCATGTCGGGCGGCTCCATCGGCTATTACGAGGCCGGTTGGAGCAATACCATCGCCGCCGATAACGTAAAGGAGTTTGTCGGCCCGCGCGGACGGATTCGGATTATTCTGCAAAACGCACGCCATGAAAATCAAGAAGAAGGCGATTTGATTGAATATTACACCTATCCCGAAAAGGTATATCATACCATAAATGTGCTTTGCAAACGCAAACCGACGGATGATCAAATGGATGCCTTGATTGATATGATAGAAAACAACACAAACGGTTCGCCCACCATTGACGACGTATGGAAAAGCTTTCAAACCGTTTTGGAGGCAGACCGAAAAATTGTTGAAGGTTTATAGGAGGAGTCATTATGTATCAGTTTCCCATCGGCATTATGCTGGATTCGCTGCGCACCGATGCCGCATCCGCCATTCAAAAGGCTGCCGAGCTTGGCGCAAACGGCTTGCAAATGTATGCCACATCCGGTGAATTTGCGCCCGAAAACATGAGTGCGCAAAAACGCCGCGAGCTGCTGGATATGGTCAAATCGCACGGGCTTGTATTTTCTGCCCTGTGCGGCGATTTGGGGCAAGGCTTCGGCAACGCCGAACAAAACCCCGCCTTAATCGAAAAATCCAAACGGATTCTTGATTTGGCAAAGGATTTGGAAACAAATGTTGTTACAACGCACATCGGCGTTATTCCGTCCGATTGCAAACATCCGCGTTATGCGGTTATGCAGGCAGCCTGTGCCGAGTTAAGCCGCTATGCCGATTCTATAGACGCGCATTTTGCCGTAGAAACCGGCCCCGAACCGGCCGAAACACTGAAAAACTTTTTGGATTCTCTCGGTTCGCACGGTGTGGCCGTCAATTTAGACCCGGCCAACTTTGTTATGGTAACGGGTGATGATCCCGTCCGCGCTGTATACACCCTGCGTGACTATATTGTACATACCCACGCAAAAGACGGCATTAAGCTGGCAGACGGCGACCCCGAGGCCATTTACGGCGTAATTGAGGATGTCATTCAGGCCGGTGATTATTTCCGTGAGCTGCCCTTGGGCGAAGGGGACGTGCCCTTTGCGGATTATCTGCACGCGCTGGAGGATATTGGCTATCTCGGATTTTTAACCATCGAACGCGAGGTCGGCGAAAATCCTGCTCAGGATATTGCACTGGCCATAAAGTTTTTACATGCCCAAATGGGAGAATAAAAAACGCCCACGTGCATGCGGTAGCGGAATGTTCGTGGGCTGATTATTTATCTCAAAGCTACATAATTATGTACTAATACATTTTACTGCACTTTGCAAGGGTACATTTTCCCCCTTCGCAAACAAGTTTACATAATTACCATATATTTGCCCTTGCGGCGCATGGATTTTTATGTTATACTGGGCACAACATTACTTTTGCAAGGGGTTAAGATCATGAAACTGAAGCACTGGCTTGCGGCCGCCCTGTTTTGCTTTTCAACTGTTTTGCCGGTCGCAGCGGAAGAAACCATACAAACCGACACCCCGGTTACCATGACGGTAAATGACTGTTTGATCCAGACAGATGCAACGCCCTTTTTACACAAAGGCACAACCTATGTGCCGATTCGCTTCGTCAGCGAGGCACTTGGCGCGGACAGCGTTACATGGAACAGCAAAAACAATACGGCTGTGATTGTACACGAAGGAGACACCATTACACTTGCCAAGGGGCAAAACGGCGCTTATATAAACGGAAAGTATGTGCCGATGACAAGCAGCGTTCAGCTGGTGGATGACCGATTGTTTGTGCCTGCACGCTTTGTTGCGGAAGCGTTGGGCTGCACGGTGGACTGGGTGTATGATACCTACACCGTGGCGATTACAAAACCCGGCGCGACTGTGCCGCAGGAACTGATTGCCGACCGCAGTTACACGGATGATGAAATTTACTGGCTTTCTAAAATCATTCACGCCGAAAGCCAAGGCGAGCCGATGGAAGGCAAAATTGCCGTTGCCAATGTCATTTTGAACCGTACGAAAAGCGACGACTATCCGAACACCATTTATGACGTTATTTTTGATACCAAACACGGTGTACAGTTTTCACCCATATTAAATGGCACCATTTATCATGACCCGTACGGTGACAGCATTATTGCCGCCAAGCGCGCGCTGGAAGGGGAAAACCCCGTTGGGGACTGTTTATTTTTCTTAAATCCCAAGTCGGCAACAAGCTTTTGGATTACAAACAACCGAACCTTTTACACGACCATTCAAAACCACGACTTTTATTTATAATTCGCCGCGCAAAACTTTAGAAATCGCCAGGGCCGCTCCGTCTGCATCGTTTGAAAGCGTTACGCAATCGGCTGCGGCCTTGGCTTCTTCTACCGCATTTTCCATAGCAACGCCCAGCCCTGCCCAGCGCAGCATGGCAGCGTCGTTTGCACCGTCCCCCAATGTCATAACATTCTCCCGTTCAATTCCCAAATGCTGTGCCAGCGCTGCCAGGCCGCTTGCTTTGCTCACCTTGGGGCTGCACAGCTCCAAATTATTGACAAATGCATTGGTATAGGCAAAGGCCGGGTGATGCAAAAACGGTTCCTGCCGCTTTTGCTTGTCATCCGCATCCCGAAAAAGGATGTGCAGCTTTTCGGCACAGCCCATATCACGAATGACTGCATACAAATCCGGCACAACCGTTCTGGTTGCTTTAAACATCGGCACCTGGTCAGGTGCCATGCCCAATTCCTCCATATGATTATAGCTGTACGGCTCGGTATATACCCCATCACAATACACCTCGGTATATAATCCCATTGAAAGCGCCAGCTGCAGTTTTTCCAAAAAGGCGTCCTGCTCCGGCAGTTCCTTATAAATCACCGTATCGGCCTGCAAATCGCGCACAACGGCACCGTTAACGCCCACAACATACCGTGCGTCCAGCAGCGGCAAAAGCGGCTGCATTTCGCAAATATCGCGTCCTGTGGCAGGCACAAGCAAAATGCCCTGCGCCGCAGCCTGTGCAAGCGTCTTTTTTGTCACGTCCGAAAGTGTACCGCCCGTTTGCAGCAATGTATAGTCCAAATCGAATGCAATCATTTTAATATCCATAGTTTCCTCCCGTTCGGCATTGCAAGTACATTCATATTATACTACAAAAATCAAAAATAAGCAATAAAAAACAGCTGCGGCAAACCATTGTCCGCCACAGCTGTATACTGTTTGTGATAAGAAAGCTTTACACAAATTCCGGTTCCGGCTCCTGCTCCTTGGCTTCGTCTTTTTTGTCGTAAAAATAGGCGCGGACAAGACCCGTGAATAAGGGAGAAAAGATGCCGACCACAATAGAGCCTAAAAGATAAAGCAATCCAAACAGTCTGCCGATAAAGGGGATGGCGGAAAACCCTGCAAGAACAAGCAAAACAAGTGTTACTGCAATACTGAATACAATATCCGCACAGAACATAGCGCTCTTTTTGCCGTATGTTTCGCGCATGGATTCACGCAGCGCTTCGGTAGACGAAAGCTCAGGGCGCGTAAACAAAATATACGGCGTGAAGGCATAGCTGTATGCTTTCACAACGGCAATAACGGGGCCTGCAAGCGGAATCAATGCCCAAATGAAAACCCACAAATACATCCAGGCCATGCCGCCGGCAACGTGTGCAAAGTTTTTAAACCCGACAAAAAGCTGATCAGAGTTAACGCTTTTCCCGCGCAAACCCTCTAAGTAAATAAAGCTCATGCCTGCCGATAAGGTTAAAATGATGGGAATCCACACAATCGGCAACAGAAAGCAAAATGCAATTGCCAGCAGAGCCAAAAGACCGCTCATCAGCGAAAGTCCCCACAGCACAAACGGTTTTTTGGCCAAAACCTGTACTGCCTCTTTGTACGCGTTTAAAAACATAAACCATCAACCTTTCTTGTATAAAATTTTGAATATTCAACACAAAATGTAAAATACGTTGTGATACCATTCTATGATCGAGCACAGGCAGGTATCCGTAAAGATTAAAAAGTATATGACTCCCCCACAAACAGTATAGCATACCACGTGCGTTTTTGCAAGAAAAATCGACAAAATGTGAGCAGAATTTTACAGAACCGAAGGATTTGTTTTATGAGATAAAGTGAAACATCTTACTGTCGCGTGATGCGAAATGAAATAAATCCACGCGCCGTAGGTGCATTTCACATTGCGCAGCAATATTTCACGTGCGAAGCACATTTCACAAATCCGAAGGATTTATTTCACTGAAAAAGCACTTGCATTTGCAAGTGCTTTTTCATGGTGACCCGTAAGGGAATCGAACCCTTGTTTCCGCCGTGAGAGGGCGGCGTCTTAACCGCTTGACC
>UQYH01000071.1 GCA_900545185.1 uncultured Eubacteriales bacterium
ACCTTTGCCGGCGTGTTAACTATACTGATTTACAGTCTGGCGCGCAAACGGTTTTTATATCCCAAAAAAGAAAACATTAAGCGTATAGCTGCGGTCAGCAGCTTTCAAACCGTTATTCAATATATCTTTTTTACATAGGCCTTGCCAACACATCGGGTGTTAAAGGCACGGTTTTAAGCGGCTCATCCGCTTTTTTTGCCCTGTTGATTGCCAGCCTTTTGTTTCATCAGGAAAAGCTGACACTTACCAAAATTACGGCCTGTGTTTTAGGCTTTGCCGGGATTGTTGTCATCAATTTAAACGGGCTGGATTTTACCATGAATTTTACGGGAGATTGCTTTGTGCTGTTTTCAACCATTGCCTATGCCGTTTCTTCGGTTTTGATTAAAAATTATGCAAAATATGAGGATACGGTGGTCATCAGCGGCTATCAGTTTTTAATGGGCGGCTTGGTGATGGTTATTGTCGGCGCGGCCTTCGGCGGGCACATTACGGTGCACGGTGCGGCATCGTATGCCGTGCTGACCTATCTTTCGTTTTTATCGGCTGTGGCCTATGCGCTGTGGGGCGTTTTGTTAAAGCATAATCCGGTTTCTAAGGTATCGGTTTATAATTTTTGTACACCGGTTTTCGGGGTGCTGCTATCGAACCTGATGCTGACGGAGCAGACGGGTGTTGCACCGCTGAATCTGGCGGTGACACTGGTGTTGATTTGCGCAGGAATTTTGATGCTGAATTACCAAAAGCCGGAACCATCGGCATTCGTCGCACAAACAAAACAGTTGTAGGGAACGACCTGTATGTCATTCCCATAAAAAATTGACAAAATTATACCCTATCACCATTGTTATTTGCAATGTCAATATAACACCCGTATGTAAAATAAAATCGGAACGACACATAGGTCGTTCCCTACGGATTTACCGAAAAACAGAATAGAATTTATACAACGGGCATAAAAAGGTTTCCGCAAAACCTAACAGGTTTTGTGGAATAAAGAGGGAAAAAGCTTACGGAAGAAAATGATGGATTAAAAGAAAGATGTGAGCGTTATGAATCCGAAAAGAAATCGGCAAGCGATAAACAGGATGCACTTCTTGAAAAAATTAACCTGCTTTCAAAAGAAAAGGAAGATATGCAGACGGAAATTGCAGAACTAACCGAAAAAATATCAGATCTCAGCGCAAGACTTGACGAAGCGGCAGCGGATAAATTTGATTATGAGCAAGGTAAGAGTGAACTTGCCGACATAATGCTTGAAGCAAAGCGGTTTGAAAAGGAACTGGAAGCTCGTACCGAACACGAATATGCGCAGAAAAAGGCTTAAAACGATGAGAAAATTCGTGCCGAGAGCAAACGGATTGAGAGATATATTTCAGACATTGACGAGATTTGCGGCGTTCTGCGTAAGGCGTATAACACTTTGGGTGATGAAGCGGAGAAGCAAAAATCCGATCTCTGCGTTATTCTGAACAACTTAAACGTTTTGGAAATAAAGCAAGGATAAACATATAACAATTTCCATTGTGCATGTGATTAGGATTGTGAGATTAAACCCGCCCTCTTAAAATGAGGACAAAAGACGGCATAGCAGGCCGCCTGGTATAGAGGCAAAACCCTTTATTGCCGGGCGGCTTTTTTGTGCCTTTTTATATGATATTACAAATTACTACCCAAAAAGATAAGAAAACAACAGACAGCCGCAGGCTTATATGCCGAGCAGTCTGTTGTTTTGCCTCTGCCGAGCGGGGCATTTGTCGGATCACCCTTATCCTGCGGCAAGCGTTCATATACGTTGCAAAGCATATTTTCAAAATCTTTAGCTTAATATTATTTCGGTCTTTTCTTATAATTTTGTCCTTGTTTACCTTGAAAATTTGTGTTATGTTTGTTATATAAAATGAAAGGGTGTGGATGTATTGATTCATTACGAAAAGCAAGATACGGTACTGTCAAACATTGCGGTGCGATTTGCAAAACGCCTGCAAACAGACGAGGACATTACGCTGGTCCTGGACAGAATACTGGGCGAAAAAAACGGAAAAATTGAAAATAACGTTATCAGCGGCGGCGCATATGATATGATTTTAGAGGGCTGCGGACGGTATCTGCGTCACGGACGGTCGGCGGAAGGCTCGTTCTGTTCGCATAAATCTATGTGCGGTATTTATTTTGCTACGCATTTTAATAACTATTTGGATGCGGCGCCCCTGGATGAGCTGTTTACCTATATAGATGATTTGGCATTTTGGGGGATGGGCGTGTTAAAGCTTTGGTTTGACATGCACCATTTTAAAAACATGGAGGAGGGGCAAGAGAAAAGCAGCCGCGTGATCGCCATTATGCGCTATGCTAAATCCATTGGGCTAAAAACCGTGCTGACAACGCTATCAAACGAAGCGTTTGCAGACAGCCCCAAAGAACTGCGAGCTGACTGGACCTCCGGCCATGACGGGTATATTTATGATTTGAACGATCATTATCATTTGGAAATTTGCCCCTCTAAGCCCGGCGGTATGGAGCAGATTCTGTCAGACCGCAAAAAGATGCTGGACGTATTTCGTGATGCACAGCCGGATTACATTTCAATCGGCGGGTATGATGAAGGCGGCTGTACCTGCTCGGCTTGTGCACCGTGGGGATGTAACGGACATCTGCGGGTTGTCGATCAGCTGATTCCGCTCTATAAATCGTATTTTCCCAACGTTAAAATCATTATGAGCCTGTGGCAGTTCGGTACCTTTACGGGCACGGATGTGGAATTTGAAGGTGTTTATGCGGCGGCGCGAGAAGGACGTCTTGATGATGTGGCATACTTTTTATCCGAGCCGCAGTATGCACGCTATCCGTTTGAGCATGAGCCGGTTCGGCCGATTATCAACTTCCCCGAAATCAGTATGTATAACGCTTCGCCTTGGGGCGGTTACGGCGCTAACCCCATGCCGCAAATGCTGGATGATTTATGGAAGAAAGACGGGGATAAGCTGGAGGGAGGCTATCCGTATTCCGAGGGTATTTATGAGGATATAAACAAGATAATCATGCTGCGGCTCTACCGCGAAAATCAACCGGTGCGCGAAACGGTGCGTGAATATCTTGCCTATGAATTTGGCCTTGACGGCGCGATTCTGGATCATTGCGTACAGGCAGTGTATGATATGGAGGAAACGTTAAAGCGTCAATATGATCCTGAAGAAACTCTTGCACATCCGCATGATAAAGAGGCACATCGCTATGTGATTGAAAAGCCCGAAAAAATTGAATCAATATTGTCGGCTATGGAAGCGGCCGATGCGGTTATGGAGGAAGCAAAGCGCAGCAGCGTCAAATGGCAGATGCTGTATCTGCGGGCAAAAATTGATGCGGCACTGAAAGCAAATGATTTTTACAGAAATGATACTGTAATGGGTTATTTCAGGAAATTGATTGAACTTGCTCATTTGCAAAATTCCGGGCAATGGACAAAACCGGATATTATGGGGGTATAACAAATCAGCCTCGCACCCGTGTGTATATACCTTGAGTGCGAGGCTGTGCCGTATGAATCTTTTTAAGGGCAGATTAAACAAAATTTTGGTCTTTTGTTAAAATTTATTCCTTGCGTATTGTGGTGCCATCCTCTATAATAAAAGCAGAAGGGTGTGTCTATTTTTTATTTGCTTATATTCTGAGGTGATTTTTATATGAAAACAGAAAAGCCATATGCATTTCGAGAGCGGCTGCTTGCGGTGCATAGACCCGGTTTGCGCGATATAAACAGGCATGCGGATAAGCATGAATTTGAAGTGAAAAACGGCGCAAGCATTAATATTTTGGGAAAAACAGGCGAGGTTTGCAAAACGGCCGTACAAGATTTGATTGATTTTATGCGCATATCCATGGGTGTGTACTGCCGCATGGCAGAAAACGAACCGCAAGGAACGGTGACGGTTGCCTTAGCAGAAACAGCCGGAAAAGATCTTGGCACAGCGGCAGGCTATAAGGGCTTTATGCTTGAAGCGGATGAAGCCGGTATCGGCATTTACGGTTATGACGAACGCGGCATAGCTTTAGGTATTTACTATCTGGAATTTTTAATGAGCTGTGAAAGAGCGCCGCTGCTCGGCATAGGCAGTGTTCGAAAAAAACCGACCTTATCACCGAGAATGGTACATTCGGGATACGGGCTGGATGAATATCCGGATGCGTATTTGTCACGCATTGCTCATGAAGGGCGCGACGCAATTTTAGTTTTCACCAAGGATGTGAACGAAACACCCGGCGGCTACCTTGATTTTAATGATTTAATTCGCCGTGCGGCGCGGTATGGGCTGGATGTGTATGCCTACAGCTACCTTCACAGTGATATGAGCCCCGAAGCGCCGGAGGCCGAAGCATATTACGATCATACATATGGCCGCTTGTTCCGCGAATGTCCCGGTCTGAAGGGCGTAACGCTGGTGGGAGAGTCAAACGAATTTCCCAGCCGCGATCCGCATGCGGCCAAAGGAAAATATTACGAAACGGCAGTAGACGGTATTCCGTCGGATAAACCCAGCTCAGGCTGGTATCCCTGCGAGGATTACCCTATATGGCTTGCTGTTTTAAAAAAAGTCATCCGCCGCTATAACCCCGAAGCGGATATTGTTTTTTGGACATATAATTGGGGTAGTGCACCGGAGGAGGCGCGGCTTAAATTAATCGAATCACTGCCGACGGACATCAGCCTGCAAGCGACTTTTGAAATGTATGAACCGCGTATCTACGGTCAAACCATGGGTATTTGTGCCGATTATACGTTGGCGTTTGAAGGGCCGGGAGCCTATTTTAAAAGCGAGGCAGAGGCGGCAAAAAAACGTGGGATTCGCTTATACTCTATGACCAACACGGGCGGCTTGACATGGGATTTTGGCGTGATTCCCTACGAGCCGATGCCGCAGCAGTGGATACGGCGCTGCGAAGCGATGCGCAAGGCACAAGAGGATTGGGGGCTTTGCGGTGTGATGGAATCACACCATTACGGATTTACGCCCTCCTTTGTCAGTCAACTTACCAATTTGGCATTTTTAGAGCCGTTTGAAGATCCGGAGGCCTTGCTGGCTAAAATATTAAAAAACGAATTCGGAACGGCAAATTATACGGCGGTGGATTGTGCGCTGCGCAGCTGGAGCGAAGCCATTCGCTACTATACGCCCAGCAACATAGATCAATACGGTGCCTTTCGGGTGGGGCCGTCTTATCCGTTTAATCTGTCGGACAGTGTGAATATACCATCGGATGAGCGAGCCATGTTCGGCAATGTGATTGTTGCACCGATTTATGATAACGGTGCAAGCCCGGCCAATGCGCCGCTGACGCTTAGAATTTATGAAGAACTGACGTTTTTGCAAACGATGCTGCGCTGCATCCGGGAAGGACTGACGGCGCTGGAGGATGCACCGGAGCAAAACGAAGAAACAGAGCGGCTTTACAATTTGGGTCGGTTTATGGAACATTCTGTTATAACAGGGATTCATGCCAAGCAGTTTCACGTTTTAAAGTGCCGTTTGTATAATGCTGAAAATTCGGAAAGCTTTGCGAATGTTTTAAATGAGATTGAAGCGCTGCTTTGCAGGGAAACGGAAAATGTTGAGGCAACCATTCCGCTGGTAAACCGTGATTCGCGCTTGGGATGGGAGCCGAGCATGCTGTATATGACCGACGAATGGCATTTAAGGTGGAAAATACGGCAATTGCGTTATGTATTGGATTCTGACCTGGCACATTATCGTACCAGTCTTTCACATATGCAGAATCAATAATAAAATAAATTTAACCGAGGTGGATATTTATGTTGCAGGGGGCTGCGCAGGGAACACTGCGCAAAAAGAAAAGGTTGGGAAATGAGATGAAAAGCAGCTTGTCGCTTTTGGTTCTGACATTGCCGGCGCTGATTTACTTTTTAATTTGGCACTATGCGCCCATGTTCGGACTGATTATTGCCTTTAAGGATTATTCTTACGAATTGGGTATTTTGGGCAGCCGCTGGATAGGGTTTGATAATTTTAAATTTTTCTTCCTTTCACAGGATGCCTGGCGCATTACGCGCAACACGGTTGGCTACGGCGCGCTTTTTATTATCGTTGATGCCGTAACGGCTGTAGGCATGGCGCTTTTGATGAATGAGGTAAAAAGCCGAGCCGCCATTAAAACCTATCAAACCATTATGCTGTTTCCTCAGTTTTTATCTTGGGTTGTGGTTGGGTTTATTACCTATATTTTGTTAAATCCGGCGCTGGGTATCTTCAATAAAGGGCTTGAAGCAATCGGATTAAAAGGGATTGACTGGTTTTCGGAGCCGAAATATTGGCCGTATATTTTAACACTTGTCCATATTTGGAAAAGCATCGGCATGAACATGATTATGTATTATGCGGCACTGCTGGGTATTAATCATGAACTGTACGAGGCGGCAACACTGGATGGAGCCAATCGCTTGCAGCAATGCTGGTATATCTCTATACCGGCGCTGATTCCGCTGATAACCATGCTTTCCATTTTGGCGGTCGGCAATATTTTCCGCGGTGACTTTGGCCTGTTTTACCAAATTCCGCGCGATGTCGGCGTGCTGTATCCGACAACGGACGTGATTGATACATATGTATACCGCGGCTTGAAAAACGGCGATATGGGAACCACTTCTGCGGTTGGCTTTTTCCAATCTGTGGTGGGGCTTGCCATGGTGCTTATCACCAACTGGATTGTGAAAAAAATAGAGCCGGAAAACGCAATGTTTTAGGGGGAGAGAGATATGCAGAAACGAAACTTGTTTTTTACAATTTTAATACATGCCGTTTTTATTCTTTGCGCTATTACCTTTGTTGTGCCGATGCTCTATGTTATTTCGATTTCGTTTTCCTCCGAATCGGCGCTGAACCTTTATGGCTATCAGCTTTTTCCGAAGGAATGGTCACTTTCGGCATACCAGTCGGTTTTAAAAAACCCCACGCAGCTGATTAATTCGTATAAGGTAACGATTTTCAGTTCGTTATTCGGCAGTGCGCTCAGTGTTTTGGTGATGGGGTTAATGGCTTATCCGCTCTCAAGAAGCAATTTTTATTTTAAACGTCCGATGACGTTTCTCATCTTTTTTACAATGCTTTTCGGCGGCGGATTAATTCCTTCGTACATCTTAAACACACAATATATCGGGATTGGCAATACCATTTGGATTTATATTTTTCCGGGGCTTGCGTCGGCGTGGTACATCATTATTATGCGTACGTTTTTCCAGCAGCTGCCGCCGTCGCTCGTTGAATCGGCTAAAATTGACGGTGCATCGGAATACCGCATCTTTTACACGATTATTCTGCCGCTTTCAAAGCCGGTGCTGGCAACCGTTTTTTTAATGGTGATGCTGGCAAAGTGGAATGACTGGTATACAACGCTGATTTATGTACGGGATGCCAAGCTTTACACCCTGCAATATATGTTGCAGCGGATTCTGCGCGAAATTGAATTTGTTAAGTCGGTAGCCGATACGGGGCTGAATGTTAACGTATCGCAGGATGTAGCGGCAGAGCCGATGCGCTTTGCCATGGTTATTTTGGCGGCGGGACCGATGCTTGTTATTTTTCCCTTTTTCCAAAAATATTTCACCAAGGGTTTAACGGTAGGTGCGGTTAAAGGTTAACATTAAGGCATCGGGCTTCGTATGGTATGATGAGGCTGATTTCTTACAAAGCTGCGTTACAAAACAGGGCAGAGGAGGCGTTGTACCCACTGCCCGGATAAAAATAAAGAAAACATATAATCAGGGAGGAAGATGAGAATGAAACAGGTAAAAAAAGCGATGGTAATTTTGTTGTGCGCCTGCCTTATGCTGGCGGCCAGCGGATGTAAAAAAGGAGCCAAAACAGTTTCTGAGGATGATGCGCTGACGCTCAAAATGATTTTCACCGGCGTGGGCGAAATGAAAGACAGTGCAGAGGTTTGGGAACAGTTTAATGAAAAGCTGGGGGACTACCTTCCCAATACAACCGTAGATTTTGAAGTGATTCCCAATTCGGATTATGCTGAAAAATGGAAACTGATTTCGGCCTCTAAAGAAAAGGTGGATGTCTCATGGTTCGGCTGGATGCTGAATTTAAGCGACGAGGTGAATCGCGGTTCAATTCAAAGCTTGGACGATTACTATCAATATGTGCCGGATTTGGTAAACGAACTGCCGGATTGGCTGCTGAAGCTTGGCACCCTGAACAACAAAAGCTATGTTGTGCCGATTGCGCAAATGATGACAAACTTACCCTATGGTGTGTGTACGCAAAAGGAACTGGCTGAAAAATATCATTTAGATACGGAAGCTATCAGTAAAATTTTTGATAAAGAAGAAATGATTACACGAGAGGACTTTAAACCCTTTGAGGAGTACCTTGCGGCATTGCAAGAGGCAGGAGAGCTGCGCAAGGGCGTATCAAAATCCTTTATTGCAACCATTGCATCCAAAATCGGCGGACTGGGTCAGTTTAAAGAAAATCTTGTAGCGAATGCATGTATTGATTGGCATTCGGAGGATTTAAAGGTGTATGACCGCTTGCATGACTTTCCCGAAAGTATGGCATATTACGAAATGATTCACGATTGGTATCAAAAGGGCTACATTCGCAAGGATATTCTTTCTCTGACGGATGCAGCAGAGGATGAAGGAAAGGAAAACGGTTATGTGCTGTGGTGCACCTCTTACTTTAAGGATAATACGCAGCGTATGAGCGCACAATACGGCATTGACGTGGTTTCTTTCCCAATATACCAGCGTTTGTATATCCCATACAATACACCCACAACGAATTTAGCCGTTCCCAAAACAGCTGTTTCTCCGGAGCGCTCTATGAAATTGATTGAGCTTTTAAACACCAAGAAGGGTAAGGATTTATACAACTTATTAGTATATGGAATTGAGGGCAAGCATTATAATAAAGTAAACGATACAACGATTCAATGGCTGGAACCCCAAGCTCCCGGTACTTCATCTGAAAATAATTACGGATATGCAAACTGGGCTATCGGTAATGTGTTTAATTCGTATGAAACACAATTCGACACACCGGGCTGGAATGAATATTTGGAAAAAGATATTAACGGTCATGCAACACCGTCGCCCTTAACCGGCTTTACGCTTGATACAACGCCGATTAAGCTGGAGCTTGCGCAATATGCGGCTATCGAAAAGGAATATAGCTATATTGAATTTGGCACCAATGACAATTTTAAAGAACTGCTGGAGGAAAGAAACGAAAAGTATAAGCAGGCCGGCAGTGATAAAATTATTGAAGAAATCCGTAAGCAGGTGAATGCGTTTAAAGAGTCGAAACATTAGGCATGAGGGATTTGGTTTCCTAATCTTTAAACCGAGGAGGAGCATATGAACAAGAAAAACTTTTTTATAGGTCTGTGCATGGCGAGCATATTCACGCTGAGCGGTGTTTCGGTAACGGCGGTTTATGAAGAACCGATTCGGTTTACGGCGCCCATCTATAAGAGCGGTGACGGTGTAACGGTGATTGAAGGCCCGCAGGCCGGCGGATTTTATGTCAGCGCCGAAGCAACCTATAGCGGCACACAAAGCCGTACGGCGCGCCTGTTGTGTGCATTTTACGATGCCGAAAGTGGTGTGATCCGGCAGGTGACAGCCTCTAACGAGGCAGGCTGGCCGGGCATGGCCACTCAAACGCTGACGGCAAGAGTTGACATAAATTCAATGGAGAACGGGAGTTTTCGCTGTTTTTATGTTGATGATTTACAGCGGCACACGCCTCTGCAAAACGAGGCTCCGGCTGCGCCCGGCGGTTTTACGGCACAAAATGCGACAGCCGGCAGCGTAGAGCTTAGCTGGAACGAAGCAGAAGACGATTTTCAACAGGTGGCAGGCTATACGGTTTATAAAAACGGTATGCAGGTGACTGAAACAAGCAATACAAGCTTTGTGCTTAGCAACTTAATGCGTAACCAAAGCGCATTGGTTGAAGTGCGTGCAAGCGATGGTCACAAGCTTTCAAATTCGGCTGCAGTTACGGTTGTGCCGCAAAAAATAAGCTCGCTATGTTTTGATGTCAATCAAAAAGACAGCAATCATCGTGTTCAATCGGCGGACTCTAACCTTGTGTTTATGGCCATACCCTATGGAGCTGCCGGCGTAACGGAAAGCAATATAATGGCAGGCAAGCTTTGCAGTCATATCGAAAACGGAAAATATCCGGGCTTTACGGTGAATACAGATTACATAAAGCCGACCGACAGGGAAATTGTTTTTGAATTTACTTATCTTGATGTGCCCGGTGAGGGCAAAAATGCAACCTATATTTATGCACATGATGTAGAGGTTGGAACGACATCCTGGGGTATTTCTACAATTATAAATCCTGATAATCCGTCTGAAACAATCTCTATTGCCTCTAAGCCGATTGAGATTCGAAACAGCGGTGTTTGGAAAACATCAACCATTACCTTTGCCAATGCCGAATGGACGGAAAACGGAGCGGGCAGCGGTCAATTTTATCAAAATTTCCGCATCTATTCTGCCAACACCGGCGATTTTTACATTGCATGCGGCAACGTCTATAAAAAAGAAGATTATCAGCCTATGAATCCCAACATGACAGTTGACGGCGGCATGGTTGTTTATGGCATGAATTTCACAGTGCCGGGCGGCTATGATACAGCTTATCGGATTGACGAAAAAGAGGGAAAACCCTGTGCTGTCGGCGCTACGGCGGCCGGGCTGTGTTACAGCGTAACGGATGTAGCTGTGCTCGGCGCGCCGAGCGCCTTGCTGGAGGTGGAGTTTTATGATGACCGTGCCGGAGATACCTTGCAGGTGAGCGGTACGAACATACAAATGGATGGAAGCGGCTGGCGATATGCGGCGATTCCTATGGCCGGTACGCAGCTTTCGAATTTAGACTTTACAAGAGCCTCTGGCGAGGCGGTCTGTCTGGGCAGTCTGCAGGCCTATGCCAAGTGATGCGGAAACGGAGGAGAGAGCATGAAACAAAGCGGAACTTTGATCAGATGCGGCATTTTGTCGGTTGTGTTTGTCCTTTTCTGCATGTGCTTTACCACAGCTTTACACACGCAGCCGGTGTATGCAGCCGACCACGTTATGCAGCAGGAGATTGTTGACGGCCCAAACACGCCGTCGGAAAATAACGCATATATTATTTTTTCAGATTCACCGCGAGAGCATAAAATGAGCTTTGAGGATGGTGTCGGAACCGATCGGTACAAAAACGAAACATATAATGAAAAAATTAAGTTTGACGGGGTTGAGTGCCGACAGGTTTGGAAGGAAAACTACCTGTATATGCGGCTGGACACAAGCTTTGCCTCGCCGGAGGACAGCGTGTTTCGCATTGATGTGGATTATTGGGATTATTCCGGTATCGGCTGGTTTTTCATTGATTACACCAAGGCCGACTCGGATTCGGTTTACGGACGTGTTTCGGTTTTAAAGGAGGGTAACCCGGACGGCGACCCCAAATGGCACAGACTGACGGTTTATATTACCGATGCATCCTTTCGCCAATGCATGCCCTACGGCTGCGATTTAAAGATTGTGACGAATGCGTTTAATGCCTTTTCTAAAATAGAGGTTACAAACCTGAGCGCCGGTAAAGGAGATTCGACCGAGGAAATCGGCGTGTTTAACAAATTGCAGGCAAATGCACTGCAATTTTTGGGGCTGTATGACGGCGGTGCGGCAGATGATGCAGAGGCAAACCCCTTTTTAACACAGGAGGAGTTTATCCGCTGTTTTTATACAGCGCTGGGAAAAAAGGACGAGGTTATATCTGCGGCCGGTGTGCCCAAGGCAAGTGGTGTTTCGGATGCGGCAAAGGCCTTTGTGGGATATGCGGAAAAGCAAGGCTTGCTTTCGGATGATTTTGCACCGCAGGGTCGTTTAACCGAAGCTCAAATGCTTGATTATTATTTACGCTATTTCGGTTTTTCGGGTTACGATGCGCAAAACCCATATGCAAAGGCAAAAGAGTGCGGCCTGATTTTGGGTAATGAGGTTGTTTTTCAAATGAAAAAGGATGTAACGCACGACAACTTTGTCGGCGTTGCGGCCAATGCCCTGATGGTACGGCCAAGCAGCGGCCGAGAGCCTTTGGCAGAGCTTTTAGAGGCCAAAAAAATTACGGGACGTCAAATTTCTGAATCCGGCTACGGAAAGCTTTATGACTGGATG
>UQYH01000072.1 GCA_900545185.1 uncultured Eubacteriales bacterium
ACCTTGAAAAACGGCTGTCAATATTTTATAATAAAAAGGGGTATTATAAACCGAAACTGACCATAAGGAGCGTTTGCATGGGTGACATAAAAAAGAAAAAGATTTTAATGACCTTAATGCGATTGGAAATCGGCGGCGCCGAAACACACGTGCTGGAGCTGAGCCTTGAACTGGCACGCCGCGGCTTTCAGGTTGTGGTGGCCTCCGGCGGCGGCGTTTATGAGAAATATTTGGAAAAAGCCGGGATTCGGCATTACACCGTGCCGATGTATACCAAATCGCCTCAAAAGGTGCTGCGCTCTGTTTGCCTGCTTAAAAAAATTATTCGTGATGAACAAATTGATATTGTGCATGCGCACGGCCGGATTCCGGCTTTTTTATGCGGCCTTTTGCATCCGTTTATGCATTTTACCTTTGTTACAACGGCGCATTGGGTTTTCAGAACGGATAAGGGGCTTAAATACATCTCTAATTGGGGCGAAAAGGTGATGGCCGTCAGTGAAGATATTAAAACCTATCTGATTCAAAATTACGGAACAGACCCCAAAAATATTTACGTTACCATTAACGGAATTGATACGGAACGCTTTTCACCCAAGGCAGATTTTTCGGCAGCATTGCAGGAGTTTTCTTTGCCGAAGGACAGTCAAAAAATTGTTTACATCAGCCGTATGGATGAAGATCGGGCGTTGGTGGCCTTTCACCTGGCCGAAATTGCGCCCGCAATTGAAAAGGCACATCCGGGTACGGACATTGTGATTGTCGGCGGCGGCAATGTGTTTGATAAATTGCAGCAGCTGACGGAACAAATCAATCATCAGGTGGGGCGCCGCATGATTACACTGACCGGTGCCAGAACGGATATTGACCAATTTGCCGCCATGGCCGATTTGTTTATCGGTGTTTCACGCTCTGCACTGGAGGCTATGGCTTGCGCCAAGCCTGTGATTGTGGCAGGCAATGAGGGATATTTGGGAATTTTTGACGAATCGAAGCTGGCATCCGGCATTGAAACAAATTTTTGCTGTCGGGGACTTGCTGCTTCAAGCAAAGACTTACTGCTGCGTGATGTGCTGACCGTTATGTCGGCGGATGATGCCCAGACGGAACATTGGGGCGCGTATTGTCGTCAAATTATATGTGAACATTATTCGGTTGCCAAAATGGCGGCTGATAACGCCAAAATGTATTGTGATGCGCTGGACACCAAAGCATGGGATGCAGTCATTTCCGGTTATTACGGCTATGGCAACTCAGGGGATGAAGCGCTTCTTTCGGCTATGGTTTCGCACCTAAGAGAGATAAAGCCCGATATTCGTCTTTGTGTTCTTTCCAAAAATCCATCGGAAACCGAGGCGGCTTATCATGTAGCATCAATTCATCGGTATCATTATCACAAAATCAAAAAGGCCATTCGCAGCGCCAAGCTGTTTATCAGCGGCGGCGGCAGCCTGTTGCAGGATGTGACATCCAACCGATCGCTCAGCTATTATATTATGCTGCTGAAAACGGCACAAAAAGTCGGTACGCCGTTTATGCTGTATGCAAACGGCATCGGGCCGATTACGCACGCAAACAATCAGCAGGCCGTACGGAAAGTGTTGCAGCATGCGGCGGCCATTACGCTGCGTGAGGAGGCATCCTTTCGTGAACTGAAACGCTTGGGTGTGCCGGAATCGAAAATCCGCGTGACGGCAGACCCGGCGCTGACGATAGAATCGGCAGACAGCGCGGCAATAGACAAGCTGCTTTGTGAAGAAAAAATTGATGCCGGTGAGAGGCTGTTCGGCATATCGGTGCGGCCGTGGAAAACCTGTGGTGCCGATTATAACCGTCGCTTGGCAGAAGTGGTCGATGCGGTTTGCAGGCGGCATCAGCTTGTGCCGGTGTTTATTCCGATGAAGTACCCGGAGGATTATGACGTTTCTGCCGCGATTGCAAGGCTTTTGCAAACCAAGGGTTATGTTTTGCAAAAACCCAGAACAGCATCGGAACTGATTGGGCTGATCGGCCGCACAAAGCTGATGCTGGCAGAAAGGCTTCACTGCTTGATTTATGCTGCAGATGCTCTGGTGCCGACCGTTGGTCTTTCGTATGACGTTAAAATAGACGCATTTATCGAATACATCAGCGCCGGTGTGGTTGCCGATGTGACGGATTTTTCGCCGCAGGCAGTTGAAACAGCGGCAGAGCGAGTACTTGCAAATTATGATACAATGAAACAAAAATTGGAGGAAAGAAGCGCAGTTTTGCGAAAAAAGGCAAAAGAAAACGCAGAAATTGCCTGCGATTTGATTCGTGCTTCGGAGGATAGCTATGAAATTGATGGGAATTGATTACGGTGACGCACGCATCGGCGTGGCGATGTCCGACCCTTTGTGTATTACGGCACAGGGGTGGGGCACGGTGAGAACATCGCCTGTTGCTGCAGATACAATTGCCGATTTGGCAAAAAAAGAATGTGTTGAACGCATTGTTATCGGCCTGCCGAAAAACATGGATAACACAGAGGGCAGCAGCGCCGAAAAGGCACGCGCCTTTGGGACGGATATTGCCGAAAAGTCGAAGCTTGCGGTTGTGTATTGGGATGAACGCTTAACAACCGTTGCGGCGCACGGGCTTTTAAGCGCCTTGGATGTGCGCGGCAAAAAGCGCAAGGCTGTGGTAGATACCGTGGCAGCGTCTTTGATTTTGGAAGGCTATATGGAGTATTTGAAACGAACGGAGGAATCCTCATGAAACCGAGGAAAGGATTTGCGGGACTTGTTGTTTTATTTGTCCTGCTGTTTGCGGCTATCTGCTGCAGTGCGGCCGATATGCAGCTTTATTATGACGGCGGCTATCATACATATACGGGCAATATCTTTACGCTAAAGGTAAACGGCAAGAAGCTTACCCCCCCTATGCCGCCGATTGTCTTTCGTGATTATTCGCTTGTGCCGGCACGCGCCGTTTTTCAGGATGGCTTGGGCGCTGCCGTCAACTGGAACGGCAACAACCAAACGGTTACGGTGACCATGGGCACAACAACACTGGTGCTGACCATTAATCAAACGCAGGCCGTTTTAAACGGCAAAACCGTAACCATGCCGATTGCACCGAAAATTATTAATGACTGTACCATGATTCCGGCACGGTTTGTGGGTGAAAATTTGGGTATGAATGTAGAGTTTGACAGCAAGACAGATACCATCAGCCTGACACAGTCATCGGCACAACGGCTTTGTAAGGTAACGGGCGTGACCTTTGCCAAAACAAGAGGCAGTGAAGGGTTGATTACCATTCAAACGGATACGGATAATCCTTCTTATTCGGAATTTATTTTACAAGACCCCATGCGCCTGGTGATTGATGTTACGCGGGCAGATTTTTCGCCGATGCCCTCAACCATTGAAGCCGGAGCCGGAAATCTGCAAAAAATACGCTTTGGGCAAAACGAAAATGCACGTATTGTTGCCGACCTATCGGCTGATTTGGGCTATAAAGCATGGGTGAGCGGTAAAAATATTTTGGTTTCCGTTGTGCTCAAGACGGCGGACGGCGGTGAACCGACGACTGACAATAATACTCCAAGCGGAGAGCCTGCCATTGACGTTATGCAAAAATTAACGTATGGGAATGAAGGCTCGCGAGACTATTTGCGTTTTACGGATATTGAAAAAGGTGAACCCTTTCAAAACGGTGCAACCGTTACCATACCGATTTACGGTAACCTGCCGCAGACAGCGGCCGAAAAAGAGGTGTCCGGTCTGTTTGGTCAAAAGCTGACCTACACACCGGGAGACGGCGGCAGCGGTACAATTACGGTTAGTCTGCGTATGACGGATGTGGAGTTTTATGTGCAGGATAATGAGGTGCGGTTTAAGTCTGTGCACAAGGCATTGCCGCGCTCTGTTACGCTGGATGCCGGGCACGGCGGACAAGATTCCGGTGCGGTGGGATATAACGAGGACGGCAGCATCCGCGCCAAGGAAAAGGATTTTAACCTGGATGTGGCGCTGCGTGCGCAACGGCTTTTGGAGGCGCAGGGCGTTCAGGTGCATATGATTCGAACCACCGATACATATGTGGACTACCAACGCGTCGGCAGCATTGCCAATGATGCAGGCACAACGTTGTTTGTCAGTGTGCATACCAATTCGGCAACCGTTGAACAGGCGCACGGTATAGAAACCTATGGATTTTTGGAAGGGGGCAGCGTTTCAAACGGTATGACGAGCGGTCGTCTTTCACAAATTTTACTTGAGGAATTGTTAAAACAAACCGGGGCTTACAAGCGCGGCGTTAAGGATGGCAGCAAGCTGGCCGTGGTGCGCACAACCAAAATGCCTGCAACGCTCATTGAAATTGGGTTTATATCCAACGCGGAGGAATGTGGCAATATGATGGCGGAATCGTATCGTCAAAAACTGGCGCAGGCCGTTTGTGACGGCGTGCTGCGTGCATTTGATGAAATGGAAATATAGAAAAAAACAAAGGGGCTTTTAAAAGCCCCTTTGTTTTTTGTGTTTTTAGGAGAGCGCCATTGCATCCTTTAAATTTTTAAACACAAAGCCTTCGCCCTTTAAATAATCAATGATACCCGAAAGCGCGTCAACCGTGGTTTGCTTGGTGGCTGCATCGTGCATTAAAATGACGGCGTTACGCTTTTTGCCGACTGTTTTTTTTACATAGGCAAGCTGACTTTCCGGCGGCACGTTTTGCCCTTCGGCATCGCCGGAAAGAGCGTTCCAGTCTAGGTACCGATAGCCGATTTCCAACAAGGCATGCTTTTGCGGATCCTTTTTGGCTTCGAAAGATCCGCCGGGGAAACGGAAAATTTTTACACACCCCTCTTCACCAACAGTATTGATGATGGCTTTCTCGGCTTTTTGCACTTCTTCTTTAAACAGGTTAATATCGTCCCCATACAGCGTTGTATAGTTGTGCGAATATGAATGATTTGCCAAAATATGTCCCTCGCTGACGGCGCGTTTTGCTAAATCGGGATGTGCCGCAACGTTTTGACCCAGCACAAAAAATGTGGCTGTAACACCTTTTTCCTTTAAAATATCCAGCATTTGAGGGGTAATGTTGGCGGTAGGACCGTCATCAAAAGTCAAATAAGCAATGCGCTGTTCGTATTGGTTATAAATATCAATAAAGTCGGCCTCGTGCCGAGCGGTTTCAACAATAAAACCCGGCGGCACAGTGGGCTTGGGTGTGGCTGTGGGCACCGGCATTTCGCTATCGGCATAGGCCGAGCCTAAAATCGAATCGTCATAGCTTATTTTTGTCTTTTGAAACAATGCGTGCATGCCGACAATGACGGCGCAAATCAGCAACAGACATAACGCCGCAAAGGGGATAAATCGCTTTACATTAATGCATTTTCGGGAATAAAATCTGTGACTCATGTTGCTCGCTCCTTTGCGTTTATACTTCACTTAATATTGTACCACAGACATGTTAAATATTTATTAAAAATTTCGGCTTAAATAAAAAAAAGTTGCATAAGCTAGTAAGGAAAGCGTTCAAATTTTCATTCATCATTCACAAGACAAAGCAAATTACATGATCAAAACAAAAAAGGATGGATGAGTATGAAAAAAACAGCCATAGCCGTGCTTTGCTCCGCTCTTCTTTTGGGCGGATGCAGTGACGGCAATCCGTTTCAAAAAGAAATTTCACTGGAGGGCACAAGGCCGGTTACCGTCACCATGACGGCCAGTGATGCCGGGTACGAAGCATATGCCAACACAATGTACGGTTGGGGACTGAAGAAAAATGTGAATGCACCGCCTGAAATTCCCAAGGCCATTGAAGACCTGATGGCAGCCAACCATGCGTATTATTTGGATACCATTCCGCGCAGCCTGTATCTGACCTTTGACGAAGGGTACGAAAACGGCTACACGGCTCAAATTTTAGATGTTTTAAAGGAAAATAATGTCCCGGCAGCCTTTTTTGTGACAGGGCCGTATTTGGAAAAAGAGGAGGAATTGGTGCGGCGGATGTTTGACGAAGGACATATTGTGGGCAATCATACGGTACATCACCCCAGCATGCCGCAGCTGGAAAGCACGGACAAGGCAGCGGAGGAAGTGGTAAAGCTGACGGAAATGTGTAAGGAAAAATATGGGCAGGATATGAAATATTTCCGTCCGCCGCGCGGTGAATATTCTGAAAGAACGCTGCGTTTAACAAGCGATTTGGGCTACACAAACGTCTTTTGGAGCTTTGCTTACAAGGATTGGGATGTGAAAAATCAAAAAGGGACGGAGTATGCCTATGATCAAATTAAAAAAGGTGTGCATGACGGGGCAGTGCTGCTTTTGCATGCGGTTTCGAAGGATAATGCCGATGTGCTCGACCGTGTGATTAAAGATTTAAAGAGCGAGGGCTATCATTTTCGTTCTTTAGATGAATTTGGCAAGCAATAGAAAAAAGGCAAAAACGTGTCAGGATAAACAAGCCGCTTCGGGTAAATCTAAAATAGAAATCATGGATGGGTAACGCATTAAGATTTACCCGGAAAGCGGAAGTGAAAACATGCATTGCAAATTATCTGAAAGAGGCAGACGTATTTTATTTTCAGCACTCATGACGGCGCTTGTTTGCGGCATTGTCATAGAAGGGGAGCTTGAATATCCCGGTAAAATTACATTGTTTGAAGGGGAACAGCTGCCGATTCGGTCGGCATCGGCCTACAGCATAGATGCGCCGGCCGGCGTTGGCGGTGTTTTAAACGACGATGGTACGCTTACATCGGACAGCTACGGGCAGTATATACACCTAAGTGAAAGCGGCAATTACGAGATGACTGTTAAGCTGTTTGGTGTGATCCCCGTACGGTCGGTTACAGTTGATGTAAAACCGCAGCCGCAGCTGGCAGCCTGCGGCAACACTGTCGGTATTAAAATTTTTACCAAAGGCCTGGTTTGCGTGGGAACGCAGGAAATCAAATCCGATACGGGATATGGACGCGATCTCTCGCGTGAGGCGGATATTCGCTGCGGTGATATTTTTATGCAGGCAAACGGCGCGGAACTGAATGATACGGAGGAGCTCAGCAAAATTGTGGAGGAAAGCCAAGGGAATCCCATTGAATTTGTACTTTTGCGTGACGGGCAGGAACTTTGCAAAACGGTCGCGCCGCTGCAAACAGCCGATGGCTTTAAGCTGGGCATCTGGCTGCGAGACAGCACGGCCGGTATCGGAACGCTGACGTTTTACGTACCCGAAACAAAAAGCTTTGGCGCTTTGGGGCACCCCATAACCGACGGCGATACCGGTACGCTGATGCCGGTTGCGGACGGAACACTGCTGCGTGCCGGCGTATTCAGCGTCAAAAAAGGTGAAAAGGGTGAGCCGGGCGAATTAAAGGGCGTATTTAAGAGCAGTGAGCCGATTTTAGGCACTATTGCGGCCAATACGGAGCAGGGCATTGTCGGCAAATTGCAGGACACCTCTTGCGCATCACGTCTGTACCCGGCAGCGTCACGCAGCCAGGTGCGAGAAGGGGCAGCGACCATTCTTTCTAACATATCGGGCGAAACCGTAGAGGAGTTTTCGATTGAAATTCAAAAGGCAAACCGCCTTTTCGGCAATGAACAAAAGGATATGGTGATTCATATTACCGACCCGATTCTGCTTGAAAAAACAGGCGGTATCGTGCAGGGCATGAGCGGCAGCCCGATTGTGCAGGATGAGGCAATTGTGGGCGCTGTGACGCATGTGTTTGTCAATGATCCCACACGCGGTTACGGCATCTATATTGAAAACATGCTTGCTAATTTGCCCGAATAGTTTGACATTTGCACACGATTGCGGTATAATAATGAGGAGGCCTTCGGGTCTCCTTATTTGCGATTGTAAGGAGTGCTCATTTTTGGATATATGCGGTGCAATTTTTGACTTTGACGGTACATTGTTTGATTCGATGTTTATTTGGGATACGATAGGCTCTGATTATTTACGGTCGCTGGGCTTTGTGCCATCGGCTGATTTGAACAAAACCTTTAAAACCATGAGCCTGCCGGAGGCTGCACGGTACTATCAAACGCATTACGGCGTAACGCTTTCGCTGGAAGAGATTATGGAAGGCGTGAATCGGCAGGCGGAAGTTATATATAGCACACGTGTGTTTTTAAAACCGGGTGTTCGTGAATGCTTAGAAAAGCTGGCGGCACGCGGTGTGCGTATGTCAATTGCCACGGCGTCCGATGTGCACCTTGTTGCGATGGTTTTGGAAAACAATCATGTATCCGAATTTTTTTCGGATATTATAAGCTGTACACAGGTAGGTGCAGGCAAAACGAAGCCGGATATTTATGAACAGGCCATGGCACGCTTGGGTACACAAAAGGAAAACACGGTTGTGTTTGAGGATAGCTTATATGCAATTCGTACGGCTAAAACAGCTGGATTCACCGTTATTGGTGTGCAGGATGCATATGAACCGGATCAGGACGGTGTATGCCGGGAAAGTGATTTTTACATAACGGATTTTGCCGAATTTGCAAAGAAATTGTAAATTCGAAGAGGATATATATGTATTTTGCCCGTAATTTTTGGTGTTATATCACCTGTGCAAGTCGCGAATCGACCGGCCTTGCATTTATGCGATGTATACAACGGCGCAAGACTGCTTGACTTTTGAAAACCTACTTATGTATGACCGGCCACATAAATAAATGCTTGACAACCCATGTGTTTAGTGCTATAATTGAAGCGTTGGTAAAAGTTGTGCGGGGGTGTAGCTCAGTTGGGAGAGCGCTGCGTTCGCAACGCAGAGGTCAAGGGTTCGAATCCCTCCATCTCCACCACGTCGGAACGGACTTTGCTCCGTTCCGATTTTTCTTACAGAAAAATCAGCCACATGCGCCGTCGTTCCTCCTTTTTCGCAAAAAGGCACGCTCGGCTCAACTGCTCCCTTGTAAACGCGTTCGCGACGTTTCGCTGTCGCTACCACCTTTTTGCGCGATGCGCCTGCGGCGCGAATATCTTTTTGGTTCATTTTTTCTTACACGTTTTTTACACGATTTGATTCAGTATTTGTACAGCGCGATCTTATTTTCTCTGACTGCCGAAATTGGTATGATTGAGTACGAAAATTGGGACTTGCATATTCCAGTAAAATCATGTATAATAAACTTGGGTAGAAAAATACAACACCGAAAGGGAGATTTTTAATGTTTGACTTGCAACAAGCAGCCAAAAAAGACAGCGCATTTATTCAGGAAACATGGGAAAAACTGGACAAAAAATTATCCGTTACCGCTGAACGCTCACGGGATAAAATTCCGTACACAACCGTAAACGGTGTTCATAACAGTCAGACGGGAGAAAACATTGACGGCTGGACAAACGGCTTTTGGCCGGGACTGATGTGGCTGATGTATTACGGCACAAAGAACGAAGCCTATAAAATAACGGCGGAACACGCTGAGAAGCTTTTGGATGCGGCGCTGACGAATCATGATGTGCTGCATCATGACGTTGGTTTTATGTGGCATATTTCTGCCGGTGCAGACTATCGGATTACGGGGAACAAAAAGGCACGGAATCGGGCGCTGTTTGCTGCTGATACGCTGGCTGCACGCTTTAACCTGGCAGGACGGTACATTCGTGCTTGGAATGATTGGAGCACAAATGAAAATAATTCCGGTTGGGCGATTATTGATTGCATGATGAACATTCCGCTTTTATACTGGGCATCGCGCGAATTGAATGATCCGCGCTACCGCTACATAGCTATGGCGCATGCCGATACGACTATGCAATATCATGTACGCCCCGATGGTTCGGTAAAACACATTGTTATTTATGACCCTGTTACGGGCGAATATGTTGCCAATGTGGCCGGGCAGGGCCGCGCGGTGGATTCTTCATGGTCACGCGGTCAGGCTTGGGCACTGCATGGCTTTGTTTTAAGCTATATCCACACAGGCAAACAGGAGTATTTGGATACGGCCAAACGCGTAGCACATTATTTTATCGCCAATGTGTGTGATGATTATTTACCGAAGGCAGACTTCCGTGCGCCGGATGAACCGCTGATTTATGATACAACAGCCGGCGCCTGTGCAGCCTGCGGCCTTTTGGAGATTGCAAGACATGTACCGGAATATGAAGGGAAAATTTACTATAACGCCGCACTGAACCTGTTAAAAGCGCTGGATGCAAATTTCTGTAATTATTCGCTTGACGAAGATTCTATTGTGCAGATGGGTACAGAGCGTTATCTGGATGATGTGAACGGCCGCGGTGTTCATATCCCGATTATTTACGGAGATTACTATTTTACCGAAGCCATTTATAAGTTAAAGGGATATGATCTTCTGTTTGAATAATGGAACAGGATATATTCAAAAACGGTGATGTACCGGCCGGTACACCACCGTTTTTTTATCTGATTTTTCGTGCCGCAGCCAGCGGCGCCATCGTTGCAAAATTCCACAAAAACAGCCGTTGTGCGGTTTCGCCTTCGGTCAATTGCAGCCGGCTTGTGTTTTGCGCACCAATTGTTACAGCCTGCGTATGGCAGCTTTGCAGAATACCTGCTTCAGACAAGAATGTTACAGCGGCTTTGGCTGTGGTTATATCTTCGTCGGTCAGGTTAAATAATGCAATATGACCGTCCGAGGGCGGTGCAATATAACAGCTTTGTCCGTTTGTCAGGGCGTTGAACATGGCGCGGACATCTAACAGACCGTTGCCGTAGCCATCGGTTGCGTCATAGCCTTCGCCGTGGATTTTGGCAGAACAGTTTTGCAGCAGCGCTTTAAATTCTGCCGGGGTTATATCCGGCTTGGCGGAAAGCATAAGCGCCGCCGCGCCCGCAACGTGCGGTGCGGCTTGGGATGTGCCGCTTTTGGCAGCCGTTGTTGTGAAGCTTTGGTGATGCAGGCTGTGGATGGCTTCGTTGATTGAGCCGGCAACATTCTCTTTTTTTATATCGCCGCCGGGTGCAACAACATCAACCGTATCGTTTGTGTTAGAAAAAGAGGAACGCGCATTTTTTGAATTGACAGAGCCAACTCCGATGACCTCCTCAAAGGCGGCGGGGTAGCGTCGCGTGGCATTATAGTCGTTTCCGACAGAGGCAACAAGAATAGCGCCTGCTTCATAGATGGCTCTTATATCCTCGTGCATGCTGCGTATTTCTTCTTCCCCCAGGCCTTGCGAGGGATAACTCGGATTTGTCCCGATTTTGGGTGCGCCAAAGCTCATGTTGACAACCTTGCAGCCGAGGACATGTACAGCATATTCCAAGGTAGCCATTGCCATTCCCAGATGGATGGCGTATTCTCCCGGTTTGGTTTCTACCGTGCAGTTAAAGGTATATAAATTCACCTTGGGAGCAATGCCCTTCACGTTTAAAGCATTACCGAGTTGTGCGGCGATGATACCGGCAACGTGCGTACCGTGCCCGTTCGTGTCGGTAGAGGCGTTGGTTGCATACATTACATCATTTGTATTTCCGTTAGCATCGGTTACCTTTTTAAAATAATAATTTTTTTTCAAGGTATCGGCCAATGCAGGATGTACGGCACAGCCCGTATCAATTACGGCAACATTCACCTCGTTACCGTAGGTTTCGTAATCCCAGGCGAAATCCGCATGAATTTGTTCGTACGGGTCAATTGTTTCGTCAGCAAGCAGGCTGAATGTCATCTCGTTCGGTTCATCGCGACCTATGTCGTCTTCAATTGGGATAAGAGTGTCATACAGTGCAACGCGGGGAAGCACGATGCCGGTATCTGCTGCCATAGCCGGTATACAACCGCAGAACTGCATAAACAGGAACAGAATTACTGCCGAGCGGTACAATAGTTTCTTTTTCATGTATAAATCCTCCAGTCATAAGCTGTATTCATGCTTTGAGCGTGTCGACAAAGTCGACACGCTTCAAGCCGAAATCTCTCTTCGAGAGTTTTCGCTTGAGAATAAGGGCTTAGGCATTAGAAAGTCGAACCCCATATGCCTTTCATTTGAAAAATTAAAGTCTTTCCGGCTTGTCGTCCTCGCAAGGCGCCGGCCTTCCTTCGTCCTCCGC
>UQYH01000073.1 GCA_900545185.1 uncultured Eubacteriales bacterium
CATGCTAAACCCTCTTTTGGAAGTCAATCCTTCATGAAAGCCCGTAAGGCACCCGGGCTTTCATAAAGCATCGCTCTTTATTTTTTTCACATATAAAAATCAGCAAACACTGAAAGAGCTGCAGCAAAATGATGACACCCTGCTGCAGCTCCGGTTTTAAGAATTTGCTTTAATGTACTCAACAACATCGCCGACAGTTTTAATGTTTTCTGCTTCACCGTCAGCCATTTCCATATCAAATTCTTCTTCAAGAGCCATCACAAGCTCCACAATGTCCAAAGAATCCGCACCCAAATCATCAATAAAGGATGAATCCATGGTTATACTTTTTTCATCTGCACCCAATTGCTCGGCTACAATGCTTTTCACTCTTTCAAATTCCATCATTTTCACCTCCATATAAACCGTGATCCTGTGTACATACAATTTCATATGAATGTAAGGAAACATGCCGAAGCAGGCTTCCGTTATTCCGTTGTTTCCTCTGCCGCTTCGTTTTCGGCGGCAACTTCTATTGCGGCCTTAATTTTATCATTCACACCGGCCGAAAGATACCGGCTTGCGGCCTTGATACAGTTTGCTATGGCCACCCTGTCCGAGCTGCCGTGCGCTTTAAACACAACGCCGTCTATCCCTAAAAACGGTGCGCCGCCATACGCAGAATAATCCATTTGATTTTTAATGGATTGTAAGCCCGGTTTTAAAATCCCGGCCGCCAGCTTTGTGGCAAAGCTTTTAAAAAACACCTGCTTCAACATCGAAAACAAGGTCGAGGCCGTACCTTCAATCAGCTTAATCACAACATTTCCGGTAAACCCGTCGCAAACCACAACATCGGCCGAACCGGATAAAACATAGCGCGGCTCTATATTGCCCATAAAATTCAAATTTTCCTGCTTTAAAAGCTGATGCGCTTCTTTTGTCAAGGCATTTCCTTTTGCTTCCTCCGCTCCGATATTGAGCAGCGCAACGCGGGGATTTTCTATATTTAAAACACTTGAAGCGTAAATAGAACCCATCTGCGCAAACTGCACCAAATGCTGCGGACGGCAATCTGCATTTGCGCCGACATCCAGTAATACGCCGGGGTTTTTGCCGACTGTCGGCATAACTGTTGTCAATGCCGGACGCTTAATGCCTTTCATGCGACCCAAAATACGGAACGCACCGGCAAGATACGCACCTGTATTACCGGCCGAAACAACTGCATCGGCCTTCCCCTCTTTCACCAGACGCAAAGAAACCACAAGCGATGAATCCTTTTTATGCCGAACGGCTTCAACGGGATGATCCCCCGTTTCAATCACTTCACTTGCATTGCAAATGGTAATGCGCCCTTCCGGCACGGCTTCTTTTCGCAAAATATCTGCAATTTCCTGCTCACGGCCGACCATAATAATATCATCATCTATTTCTTGTATTGCCGCAACACAGCCTTTTACAATTTCGTGCGGCGCATGGTCTCCGCCAAACGCATCTACTGCTATTTTCAAAGGATACACCTTCCTTTTTTGGTTATTCCACTCAAAAGTATATTATATATTACCGAAAATTTCAAGGCTTTTCATGAAAAAAGTTGTAAACATTTTGTGAAACACGCTCCGACAGTCCGGGAACCTGCTTCAGTTCATCAACTTCTGCCTTTTTAATGGCCGAAATGGTTTTAAAATGCCGCATCAGCTTTTTTCTTGTCTCCTTACCCACACCTTCAATATTTTCCAGTGCAGAGCCGGTAATATGCTTGCTCCGCAGCTTTTTGTGATAAGTTATGGCAAAACGGTGCACTTCCTCCTGCAAGGAGGATAAAAGCCGAAACGATTCGGATGTTTTCAAAAATTCAATCTCTTTCCCCTCGCTGTTCACCACACCGCGTGTTCTGTGCCTGTCATCCTTTACCATTCCAAACAGCGGAATATCGGCATCCATCATTTCTAAGAGTGCGGCAATGGCGTTCACCTGTCCTTTGCCGCCGTCTAACAAAATCAAATCAGGCAGCGGCAAAAACTTGGGGCTTGATAGGGTTTCTGCCGCCTGTTGTTCCGCTTCGTCACGTGCGTGACGGAATCTGCGGTACAACACCTCTGTCATACTTTGATAATCGTCACCGCCTGCGGCTGTTTCAATTTTAAACCGACGATATCGGCTGCGTGCCGGCTTGCCGTCCTGAAACACCACCATAGAGGCCACCGGGTCACTGCCGGCCGTGTGTGATATATCGTATGATTCAATCCGCTTGGGAAGAACCGGCAAGCCAAGCTTTTCCTTTAATTCAACCAAGCTTTTGGGAATGTTGCGTCCGCTGTTTCGCAGCAGTTGATCGACTGCGTTTTGTCTGGCGTTTTTGCAGGCCATTTCCGTCAGCCTCTTTTTTTCGCCGCGCTGCGGACACTTAACCGTTATTTTCTGTCCGCTTTTTTGCGTCAGCCAATCCGCAATCAGTTCTTCTTCATCGCTCGGAAAACAGGTATAAACGGTTTTGGGAATGTCATTTGTTTCGGCATAAAATTGCTTTAAAAATTCGCTGCATAGCGCGCCGTCCTCAATATCTGCCGTTTTATCCAGCACCGTACTGCGCCTTCCCAACAGGCGGCCGCGGCGAATAAAGAATACTTCGCTGTATGTTTTGTTGCCCTGTCTGTAAAAGCCGATGACATCTTCATCACTTTGCCGCTCGGAAATGATTTTTTGCCGTTCTTCCAGGCGGTGTATGGCCGATATTTTATCCCGTAAAAGCGCCGCTCTTTCAAATTCCAACGCCTCCGATGCCGCCTGCATATCGTTTTCCAATTCGCGGAGAATTTCAGCATGGTCGCCTTCAAAAAAGCCGCAGGCCTTTGCAATCAGCTTTCGGTAAGCTTCCCGCGTAATCGGACGGACGCACGGCGCAATGCATTGCTCAATATGGGCATTTAAGCACTCCTTACGCTTGCCCATATCGTTCGGCATTTTCAGGCTGCACGTCGGCAGCTTACAAAGCTTGCATGCCATGTCAATCGCTTCACGCACGGCAGCGCCGCTGGTATACGGTCCATAGTAACGCGAACCGTCTTTAATCATTCTGCGCGCCAAAAAAATCTGCGGAAAATCCTCACGGATGGTCACTTTAATGTACGGATAATGCTTGTCATCCTTTAATAAAATATTGTAATACGGTTTGTGTTTTTTAATTAAATTGCACTCTAAAATCAGCGCTTCCAGTTCGCTGTCTGTAATAATATATTCAAACGTATCAATGTTAGAGACCATGGCACGCACCTTGGGCGTGTGCTTTTCAACCGCCGTAAAATACTGCTTCAGGCGGTTTTTTAAAATTTTGGCCTTTCCGACATAAATAATGCGCCCGGCCTTATCCTTCATCAGATAAACGCCCGGTTCTTCCGGTAAATTTAACAGTTTTTCTTTATCCAGTTTCATTCCCTCCCCGCATAAGAAAAAAGGTGCGCCCGTAAAGCGCACCCCTCTGTTACCGTGATATATTATTCGTCCTTATCGTCATCAAGATTTGCGCCGATTAAAACCGTCAGTGCATCCAGTGCTTCTTGCTCATCTGCCCCATCGGCGATAACCGTGATTTTTGTTCCCTTGGTAATCCCCAGAGAGAGAACGCCCAGAAGGCTTTTTGCGTTTACCCGACGGTCGTTTTTCTCTACCCAAATGCCGGATTTAAACTCGTTAGACTTCTGTATAAAAAATGTAGCGGGTCTGGCATGAAGGCCAACCTGATTTTGCACTACAACCTCTTTCGATAACATTCAAACCGCTCCTTCTCTGAATCATTGCCGTAAAACAATTGTTTGACCGTTTTGCAGCATAACAGATGTTCACCGTCTTTTACAATTATTAAAACTCACTAAATTATCATACTAAATTTTTTGCAATCTGTCAATATAAAATTCAAAATTTGTTCATAGTTTATTTGAGCAAAAGAAGCAATTAAAACTTTAAACGCTCCTCCAAATAGTCGGCAACCTCTTCAATTTTCAGAGTAACCTGCTCCATTGTGTCGCGTTCACGAACCGTGACAGTGCCGTTTTCAGGGCTGTCAAAGTCGTATGTAATGCAGAAAGGCGTTCCGATTTCATCCTGACGGCGATAACGCTTGCCAATGCTGCCCGTTTCATCAAAATCACACATAAAATGTCCTGCCAGCTGCTGATACAGCTCCATAGCACCCTCAGAGAGCTTTTTGGAAAGCGGCAGGATGGCTGCTTTAATCGGTGCAATTGCCGGATGGAAATGCATAACCACACGCGTATCGTTCTCGCCGACTTTTTCTTCGTCATATGCTTCGGTTAAAAAGGCAAGCGTCATGCGGTCGGCACCAAGCGACGGCTCAATGCAGTACGGTATATATTTTTCTCCGCTAATCGGATCTGTATACTCAAAATTTTCGCCGGAATGTGTGGCATGCTGTTTCAGGTCAAAATCGGTACGGTCTGCCACACCCCATAATTCACCCCAGCCAAAGGGGAACATAAATTCAATATCGGTGGTTGCATTGCTGTAATGCGAAAGCTCCTCCGGTGAATGATCACGGAATTTCAGGCTTTCTTCGCGAATCCCCAAAGATAACAGCCAATTTCTGCAAAATTCTTTCCAGTAAGAGAACCATTTCAAGTCCTCTCCGGGTGCGCAGAAAAATTCAAGCTCCATCTGTTCAAATTCACGAATACGGAAAATAAAGTTACCGGGCGTAATTTCGTTACGGAAGGATTTACCAACCTGACCAATGCCGAACGGAACCTTTTTACGGGTTGTTCTTTGTACGTTTTTACAGTTAACAAAAATACCCTGTGCGGTTTCGGGACGCAGGTAAAGCTCAGATGTGCTGTCTTCCGTTACGCCCTGGAAGGTTTTGAACATCAGGTTAAATTTACGAATATCGGTAAAATTCTTTTTGCCGCATTTGGGACATACAATGTCATCATGGCTGTTGATAAATTCCAGCATTTTTTCGTTGCTCCAGCCATCCACAACAGCCGGCTCGCCTTTGGCTTTTAAATAATCTTCAATTAAGTTATCGGCACGGTAGCGCGCTTTACACTCGCGGCAATCCATTAACGGATCAGAAAATCCGCCCACGTGACCGGAGGCCACCCAGGTTTGGGAATTCATTAAAATGGCCGCATCAAGACCAACATTGTACGGGGATTCCTGTATGAATTTTTTCCACCATGCACGTTTTACGTTGTTTTTCAGTTCAACACCCAACGGGCCGTAATCCCACGCGTTTGCCAAACCGCCGTAAATTTCAGAGCCGGGATACACAAACCCTCTGCCCTTGCACAGCGCCACAATTTTATCCATCGTTTTTTCTGTATTATTCATCGGTACCCTCCATGTTGATTCAAAATAGTTCCTATATATAGTGTAGCTCTTTCCGAAAAATTTGTCAAGACCTATGCCCGGAAAAAGCATTCTGACAAGTGCAAGCAGCCCTATAAGCCGAGTTTTGTATTGGATGATCATCTATCTAGACCGACTGTTACCAGCCGGTTCAAGCCACCGCCAAGTATAGGCATGCCGGGCCGACTCAGCCTATACGAGCCAATACGGTGTTGCTTCGGATGGGGTTTACAGAGCCGCGACGTCTCCGCCGCGCTGGTGAGCTCTTACCTCACCTTTCCACCATCGCCGGATAACCGGCAGTCTATTTCTGTTGCACTTTCCTTAGAGTCGCCTCCACCGGGAGTTACCCGGCACCCTGCCCTGCGAAGCTCGGACTTTCCTCGTTGACGCAAGCGCCCCCGCGACCATCTGGACTGCTTATTGTTAAGTATATCACACCTATCGGCCGCTTGTCAATAAAAACAAAGCATCATGCTTCTTTTTTTAACAGTTCGTTGGTTTTTAAAATACCCATAACCGTTTTGGCATCTTCCACTTCGTTGTTCATTATCATGTCCATCAGCTTTGTAAACGGAATGGTATCCAGCTCTAAAAATTCGTCAGGGTCAAGTTTTGCCGTCCCTGCCGATAAGTCTCTGGCCAGGTAAATATGAATCCATTCTCTGCAAAAACCGGGCGAAAGCATAAATTTGCCCAAATAATCATACCGTCCGGCCGAGAGTCCCGTTTCTTCGTGCAGCTCACGCACACAGCAGTCAAACGGATCTTCGTCCGCATCCAGTTTTCCGGCCGGAATTTCCATAATGACCTTGCCGAAGGGATGCCGGTATTGCCGTTCAACATAAACCTCGCCGCGGTCGTTCAGCGCCACAATGGCAACACCGCCGGGATGCTCCACAACCTCACGCGTGGCATTGTTTCCGTTTGGCAGGCGCACCGTATCGCGCCGCACGGTTATAATTTTCCCCTTAAAAATTTGTTCACTGCTAACGGTTTCTTCATTCAAATTCATGCTGCTGTTCTCCTTTCAGCTCTTGTATCACACTTTCTGCCAGTTGACGTTCCTCCTCTGAAAGCTCGGCCTTTTGCAAAAGCTCCGGTCTTTTACGGCACGTGCGCCTGATGGATTCTTCACGCCGCCATTTGTTAATATTTTCGTGATGCCCCGAAAGCAGAACTTCGGGCACCTCACGGTTTAAAAAAACAGGTGGACGCGTATATTGCGGATATTCCAGCAGGCCGTTATAAAGGGATTCTTCACTGTATGCCTCTTCGGACGGAAGAACGCCGGGGATCATTCTGGCTACTGCGTCAATCACGGCAAGCGCCGGTATTTCGCCGCCGGTAAGCACATAATCGCCGATGGATAATTCTTCATCCACAATTTCCTCCAGCACGCGTTCATCAACGCCTTCATAGTGACCGCACAAAAAAACAAGGTGCGGCTCCTGTGCCAGTTCCTCTGCAATTTTTTGATTGAAAACTCTCCCCTGCGGCGACATATAAATCACGCGCGGCCGTACAGTTGCCGTCTCTAAAACAGACTGATAAGCACGATAAATCGGCTCGGCCTGCATCACCATACCCATACCGCCGCCGTAAGGCGCATCATCCACGCGATTATGCTTGTTTTGCGCAAAATCACGTATATTGGTGTACCGAATATCCAAAATGCCGCCTTTTATTGCGCGGCCAGTAATGCTTTCCTCCAAAACCGCTTGCAGCATTGGAGGAAACAGTGTCAAACAATCAATTCGCATATGTCTCAACCTCATGTTATGTATCAATCAGGCTTCATCCAGCAATCCGTCCGGCACGGCAACACGCATATAGCCTTCCTGTATGTTAATTTCCTGCACAACCTGCGAAATTGCCGGTAAATAAATCGGCCTGCGGCCTTCTGCACGCACTTCGTATACATCGTTGGCTCCTGTCGGGAACACATCGGTAATGCGCCCCAACTCCCTATCATCCGCAAGTACGCGCAGCCCGATCAAGTCGGCAATATAGTATCGTCCCTCCGGGAGAGAGTCGGATTTTTCAACATATAGGGTGCAGCCCTTAAAAGCTTCGGCCGTTTTCATATCATGAATTTCTTCTGCCTGAATAATGGCACAATTTTTATGAATCCGTACCTGCCCGGCATGCAGCGTCAGAACCTGCCCGTCTTTTTTATAATAAAACAGGCGAATATCCGTCAGCGCGTCCAAGCTGTCTGTCCAGGGATTCAGCTTAATTTCGCCGCGAATACCGTGTGTGTTAACAATTTCACCGATTTCTATTAAATTCATGCGTATACCTCCGTTACACGGGACATTGTATGCGTACAATACGTAAAACAGGGGCGGTTTAAAACCGCCCCGTTATTTGAGTTGCCCGTTATTTTACGAGACTGATTTATCCATTGCCGCCGCGTTATCCGCCGCCGCTTCGCGGTAGACGAGTTCGGGCTTTGACGCATTGTTAATGCAATCCGCCGTAACAATGCACTTGACTACGTTTTTCTCCGAAGGCAATGCATACATGGTATCCAAAAAGGCTTCTTCCATAATCGAACGCAAGCCTCTGGCGCCTGTTTTACGCTCCAATGCTTTTTTTGCAATGGCGCTGACGGCTTCATCCGTTACCTCAAGCTTCACGCCGTCTAATTCAAACAGTTTTGTATACTGTTTTAAAAGCGCATTTTTAGGCTCTTTAATAATGTTAATCAGTGCCTTTTCATCCAGCAAATCCAACGTGGTAAGCACCGGCAAACGGCCGATTAATTCGGGAATCAAGCCGAATTTCAACAAATCCTGCGGCTCCAGTAACGACAATATCTTACCGATATCCCGACTGTTTTTCGAGAGCACCTCGCCGCCGAAGCCCAATGTTTTTGTACCGGTTCGGCGTTCGATAATCTTCTCTATGCCTTCAAAAGCACCGCCGCAGATGAACAGGATATTGGTCGTATCGATCTGCAAAAATTCCTGATGCGGATGCTTACGGCCGCCGGTGGGCGGCACGGAAGCAATGGTGCCTTCCAGAATTTTAAGCAGCGCCTGCTGCACACCTTCACCGCTTACATCACGCGTAATGGAGGTGTTTTCGGACTTACGGGTAATTTTATCGATTTCGTCAATATAAATAATACCCCTTTGCGCTTCTTCAATCGAACCATCGGCCGCCTGAATCAGCTTCAGCAAAATATTTTCAACATCTTCACCAACGTAGCCGGCCTCGGTTAAGGTCGTTGCGTCTGCAATGGCGAAGGGAACATTTAATATTTTTGCAAGAGTTTGCGCCAGCAGTGTTTTACCGGAACCGGTAGGCCCTAACAGTAAAATGTTAGATTTTTGAATGTCTACATCGCCGGACTGCTGCTGATTTTCAATACGTTTATAGTGGTTATACACCGCCACAGCCAGTGTTTTTTTGGCGTTGTCCTGGCCGATGACATATTGATCCAGCCGTTCCTTAATCTCCTTGGGTTTGGGAAGGCCGGAAAGATTTACATCAGCATCTGCAAAATCAAAATTATGACCCATATAGCGGTTACACATAGCTATACATTCGTTGCAAATGTTCACATTCGGTCCTTTAAAAAGCTTAAGAACCTGGCTTTCGTATAAACCGCAAAAATTGCAGCGCGGCTCATTTTTGCTACCTTTACCTGCCAAAGTACGCACCTCTCTTAATTGATTTCACTCTGCTTATCTTGAAGCGATAACCTTGTCAACCAAGCCGTATTCCATAGCTTCCTGTGCTGTCATGAAATTATCACGTTCCGTATCTCTTTCAATGACGTCAAGCGGCTTGCCGGTTCTTTCGCTCAAAATTTTATTTAAAGTCTCTTTAATCTTAATAATTCTGTCCGCATGGATTTTAATATCCGTCGCCTGTCCCTGCATACCGCCGAGGGGCTGATGGATCATGATTTCGCTGTTAGGCAGCGCAAAACGCTTGCCCTTTGCGCCGGAGGCCAGCAAAAACGCACCCATACTGGCAGCCATACCGATACAAATGGTTGACACATCGCACTTTATGTATTGCATTGTGTCATAAATAGCCATACCGCTGGTGATAGAGCCGCCGGGGCTGTTAATGTAAAATTGAATATCCTTATCGGGATCTTCACCTTCCAAAAACAGCATCTGCGCTACAATCAGGCTGGCTGTTACATCATTCACTTCTTCGGAAAGAAAAATAATTCTGTCCTTTAAAAGTCTTGAAAAAATGTCATACGAACGTTCTCCGCGGTTGGTTTGTTCAACAACAACAGGTACTAAGCTCATTCATCTACCTCCGCTTTTTCAGCCTTTTCTGCTTTTTTAGTCTCTGTCTTTTTCTTTGTCGTCGTTTTGCTTGCCGACTTTGTGGTTTTGGATGCGGTAGACTTGGAAGCGGTCTTTTTCGGCTTTGCCCATTTTGCATTTTCTACCAAAAATGCAACCGCCTTCTCCATTTTCATGTCATCCTTTAAGTTTTCGGCTTCGTTGCCCTGGAACATGGATTTCAGCTTATCGGCTTCCATGTGATAAGCTTCGGCCATTTCCTTAATCTTCTCGTCCAGCATCTCATCGGTAATTTCAAAGTTTTCGGCTTTTACAATTGCCTCTAAAATCAAATTAGCCTTTACTTGCTTTTCAGCATTGGGACGCATCATTTCCTTAAACTGGTCAATTGTGCTGCCCATGTAAGAAAGGTACTGCTCAAAGCTCAGTCCCTGCTGTGCCATGCGCATGTTGTTTTCACGGATAATACCATCCACACGATTATCAATCATGCAATCCGGCACGTCAATCTCCGTATCTGCAACCAGCTTATCCACAACAGCGTTTTCGCGCTCTTGCTTTTCGGTTTTGGCTGCCTGCTCTTCCAGTTTTGCCCGAATATCGGCTTTTAATGCATCCAAAGTATCAAATTCGCTGATATCCTTTGCAAATTCATCATCCAGCTCAGGCAGTTCTTTATATTGTATGCCGTTTACCTTAACTTTGAACACTGCCGGCTTGCCCTTTAAATCTTCGGCATGGTATTCATCGGGGAAGCTTACGTTTACATCAAACTCGTCACCGATGTTTTTGCCGATAATCTGCTCCTCAAAACCGGGAATAAACTGGCCGCTGCCGATGGTCAGGTCATAATTTTCACCCTTACCGCCGGGGAAAGCCGCATCGTCAACAAAGCCTTCAAAATTAATGTTGGCAATATCACCCTCTTTAACGGGACGATCCTCAACCGTAACCAAACGTGCATTGCGTTCACGCTTTTGAGCTAGGTCGCTTTCTACGTCCTCATCGGTAACAGTATGTACAATTTCATCCAGTTTAATACCTTTATATTCACCCAATGTAAATTCCGGCTTAACGGTTACACTGATTGCCATAACCAAATCCTTACCGGCACCGATTTCTTTTACGTCCAGCTTGGGTACGTCAACCGGCTCTAAAGCCAGTTCTTTAATGGCTGCTTCATACTCGGCAGGAAAAACAAAATCTATAGCATCATCATAAAAAATAGCTTCGCCGTATGTTTTTTCAATCAGCTTTCTGGGAGCCTTGCCCTTTCTGAAGCCGGGCAGCGTGATCTTTTTAACGTTCTTTTTAAACGAACGATCAAGAGCCTCACCAAAGGCATCTGCCGAAACGGTCATCGTAAATTCAACGGTGTTCTTTTCCTTTTTGTCTAATACACTACTCATCTTTCTTTCGTCCTCCTACTATTTCCTCAAATTGGCTACTCAAGGCGCCGAGGCGTGGCTATTTTTACCCACTTCAACACATTATACCATAAACCTGTACCGTTTTTCAATAGAAAAATTTAAATAATTTGTGAAAAATTAAATTTCTGCTGTCTTTACACGAAAAATCACCATTTTCCGTCCTCGCCGAAGCCGTAGGAAAAGACAATTTCAAGCTCGTCACTTGCGGCCAAATCATGCGGCGTTACCAGCCAGCTGCCGTCCGAATCCAGCGAAACGCCTGCCTGATAATACGCCTGCCACACAAGATGGGCGCACTGCGTGCCGTTGACTTGATCGTTTAATGCTTTATTTTTTTGCAAAAGGCCTGTCAAAAGCTGATACGGAACGCCCAAAAGCTTTTCACGGGCAAAGGTAACCGCCCGGTCAACCGTCTCCTGCGCGGCATATTTGGGGCGCAGAATCAAAAGTGACGGATACGAAAGCCACCCCTCAATACCGAACAAATCCGAATTCGTTCCGATCAGCATAGATTCAGCAATGACACCTGCCTCCGGATTCATCACCAGTGCCGCATGGCCATGGCGGTAAAAAAGCGTTTTGGTCGATTTGGTAATCAGAATATCTCCTGCATGCAGCGGCGGCAGGACAAGGCTTTGCGGCTCGCCTTCCCCATTCGTTAAAAGCTCGGATGTCGTAATGGGGAAAAAGAGAAAACGCCGATGGTATTCCATAGGACTTGTCAGCTGATTTTGAAATTTTTGCAGTTCACTTATCAAATTTTCTGCGCTGTCCGCCTGTGCTTTTAAATCGTCTATCGCGGCGCGGCCCAAGCCTGTTTGCAAAAACAAAAGCCGATAATCGGCAGGCGAAAGCACGGTTTTTTGCGCCGCAAAAGATAAATCAGCCGGTTTCCGTTTCACCGGTCTTACGGCGCAGTGCCAGTCATGCACATACAGCCCGATGGCAAGC
>UQYH01000074.1 GCA_900545185.1 uncultured Eubacteriales bacterium
GACGGAGCATATGACTGATTTTTCTGCAAAGAAAAATCGGAATGGAGCGAAGTCCATTCCGACGTGGCGGAGAGGGAGGGATTCGAACCCTCGAACGGGTATTAGCCGTTACACGATTTCCAATCGTGCGCCTTAGGCCAGCTCAGCCACCTCTCCAAATGATATAAAATTGTAACGCGAAACCCAACAATACAATATTATACCACAAGCAAGGACAAAATGCAAGAGATATTTTGAAAAAAATTGAAAAAATTAAAAAAAATAAAAAAATTCAAAAAAAATCGTAATAATGCTTGACTTTCGTACTTCGTTAGCATATAATGGATTCAAAGGGTTAGCGGATTGGCGGCGGATACCAAAGATGGCAGGTGTTTCATGTATGCAACAGCCGGAGCAAATGCTTGACAGCTTAAGCGAAGAAGCGCTTGTTGCGCTTGCTGCAAAAGGAAATGTTTGTGCAATGGAGAGCATCGTCAATCGCTATAAAGGTTTTGTCAAAAGCCGTTCCAAATCTTACTTCTTAATCGGTGCAGATCGCGATGATGTCATTCAGGAGGGTATCATTGGCCTTTACAAAGCTATTTTAAGTTTTAAGCCCGAACGTGGTGTTGGCTTTAAAACATTTGCAGAGCTTTGCATTACCCGTCATATCATCACTGCGGTGAAAACGGCATCACGGCAAAAGCATATGCCGCTGAATACATATGTTTCTCTTAACCGAAACGAATGTGCGGCAGCGTATTTGGAATGTGCCGGTCGTGATCGGGCTTCGGACAATGTGAATCCGGAACAGATTATGATTGAAAGAGAAGATATGATTGGAATTGAAGGGCAAATTGACAAAGCGTTATCAAGATTCGAAGCAAAGGTTTTAATGTGTTATGTCAGCGGTATGTCTTATGTACAGATTGCAGCTTACATGGGCAGAGAACCGAAGTCGATTGATAATGCGCTGCAAAGAATCAGAAAAAAACTGGAGAAATTTCTTTGCAAATGAGTTGTGCTGTAAAAAGCAGGTTTGGTGTTGTGTGTTGTGTTTTTGGTAAACAAGGGGCTTGCTCCTTCTTTACAATATAATTTTTTTATTATCAAAGTGAGGGAAAACTACATGTACGAAGACAAGACGTTGGTTTGTAAGGATTGTGGTGCAGAATTTGTATTCACAGCCGGTGAACAGGAATTCTATGCAGAGAAGGGTTTTGAAAATGAACCCACACGCTGCAAAGAATGCAGAATTGCAAGAAAGAACAGCTTAAGGCAGTCCAGAGAAATGCACACGGCTATTTGTGCTGACTGCGGCAAAGAGGCACAGGTGCCTTTTGAGCCGAAGGAAGACAGACCGGTGTATTGCAGCGAATGCTTTGCAAACCATAGATAATCCCCTGCTTTGAGGATTGTACACGCGGCGCGGCAAAGCCGCCGGACGTGATTTGTGTTTGATAAGCTTAAACAGCTTGCGGATTTAGGTAAACAGTAACCTTTTGAAAGAGTGGGCCAATCCCACTCTTTCGCGTTGTATTACCGCTTTTTTATACGTAATAAGGAGTTTTTATAATGGCTTATTCCAAGGTTGAACAACTGGTGTATGAATTGGCAGAGCCTATTGCGGCTGCTGCGGATGTAACCGTTTGGGATGTTGAATTTAAAAAAGAAGGCAAAGCAAACGTTTTGCGTGTATATATTGATAAAGCCGGGGGCATTTCGATTGATGATTGTGAAAAGGTGAGTCTTGCACTTTCGGAAAAGCTGGACGAGCTGGATCCCATCCCTTCGGCATATTCCCTTGAGGTATCTTCGGCGGGGCTTGACCGCCGCCTGAAACGGGAGTCGGATTTTTTGCAGTTTATCGGCCATTTGGTTGATGTAAAGCTTTATGCACCGATTGACGGCGTCAAGGATTTTACGGCAGAGCTTTCGGGCTATCAAAATGGTGTGATTACATTGCGCTGCGATGAAAAAACAATTGAGGTTCCGCAGGATAAAGCAGCATCGGTTCGCCTTGCGGTTGTTTTTTAAAACTATATTATGGATTGGGGCAGCACCCCGAATGAATGTGGAGGTCAAATATCATGAATCAGGAATTTATGTCTGCGCTTACGGAATTGTCGATCAGTAAGAACATCGACAAGGAGATTATTGTTGAAGCGATTGAAAAGGCATTGATTGTTGCGTATAAGAAAAATTACGGACATGCACAAAACGTGGAAGCAACAATAGACAGAGAAAGCGGAGAGATTCGCCTGTATCAGCAAAAGACGGTTGTTGAGACTGTGGAAGATCCGAACCTTGAAATTGCCTTAACCGAAGCGCAGAATATAGATGCGCGCTATCAGGTGGGGGATACGATTAATATTGAAATTTTACCCAAAAACTTTGGTCGTATTGCGGCACAAACAGCCAAACAGGTTGTGGTGCAGCGCATTAACGAGGCAGAAAACGAAAATGCTTATGAATATTACCGCGGCAAGGAAAATACCTTGCTCAGCGGCATTATAACGAAAGCCGAAAGACGCGGTGTTACGGTTCAGGTTGACGGCGATCAGGAAGCCGAGCTGCCGTCCGGCGAACAAATTTCAAATGAAGTGTATCAGCCGGGCAGCCGCATGAAATTTTTTGTTGTGGGCATTAAAACAACAAAGGAAGGCCCGAAGCTGACACTTTCGAGAAGTCACCCTGCGCTGGTGCGCGCTTTGTTTGAACAGGAAGTGCCGGAGCTTTCGAGCGGTGTGGTTGAAATTAAAACCATTGCACGTGAGGCCGGTTCGCGCACTAAAATTTCGGTATTCAGCAGTGACCCGAATGTAGATGCTGTCGGCTCATGCGTGGGACCGCGCGGTGCACGCGTACAATATGTATGTGATGAGCTTTCGGGGGAAAAGATAGATATTGTTAAATATTTTGATGATCCGATTCGCTTTATCCGTGAGGCATTAAGCCCTTCGGAGGTCATCAGTGTTGATATAGATGAAGAAGCGCATGCCGCGCATGTTTTGGTTCCGGCGCACCAGTTGTCGCTGGCCATCGGTAAATCCGGCCAAAATGCAAGGCTGGCAGCTAAGCTGACCGGCTGGAAGATTGATATTAAACCGGAGGAATAATTTTTTATGGGGACTGTGCATGTACCCGTGAGGGAATGTATAAGCTGCGGTAAAAAGCGGCCCAAGCATGAGTTTTTACGGATTGTAAAAGGAAAAGACGGCGTTTTTTATGATGCATCCGCCAAGGCAGACGGGCGCGGGGCGTATGTTTGCCCCGATGAAGCCTGTCTGGAACGTCTGGTGCAGCAAAAACGCTTAAACCGTGCATTCCGCGGAGCGGTAGATGCATCTGTATACGAAGCTGTGACACAGGCGGCGGCGCTTGCGCTGTCCGGGCAACAAAAACAGCAAGGTTAAAAACAGCGGGGGATTGCTATTTTCGTCCGGTGTTGCGCAAAATTTCGGAGGTGTGGTTGAATGATTAAGGTGAGAGTACATGAGCTGGCTAAATTGCTGGACACAAATTCAAAAGAACTGATTGGCTTGTTGGCTGAATACGGATATGTGATTAAAAATCATATGACAGTGCTTGAAGACGATCAGCTGGATGTTATTTTAGAGGTATTTACAAAGCGTTATAACAAAGCGGTGGAAATACCTGATTTTGGCAAGCAAAAGCCTAAGGCCGCGCCCAAAAAAGACGGAGCAGATGCAAAGGACGAAGAAAAGCAGCCGGAGCCGCAGGCAGAGGAAGAAGTGCCGGCAGAGGTTGTGGACGAACCGATTAAACGCAAGGTACGCCATGTAGATACCCGTCAGACCGTTGTTGACGTGAATAAAATGGATACGGAAAAGCTGGAAGAAATGGTTCCCACCAATGTGGCTGATGACGGCGTGAAGAAGCAAAAGCTGAAAAAAGGTGCTAATCGTCATCGCGACAATAACATGAATAATAAAGCCAAACAGCAGCAGCCGGCCAAAGAACAAAAAGTGAAAAAGGAAAAGAAAACCGTTTTAATTCCCGATGAAATTTCGGTTGGTGAATTTGCAAACCGTTTGGGCGTTTCGCCGACGGAGGTTATTAAAAAGTTGATGGCGCTCGGCATTATGGCGGCAATTAGCCAGACAATTGATTTTGATGTGGCTTCGCTGATTGCAGAAGATATGGGCGCAATTGTTGAAAAAGAAATTGTGCTGAGCGATGAAGAAATTTTGTTTGATGACCACGAGGACACGGAGGAAGAGCTGGAGCATCGTCCGCCGGTTGTGGTTGTTATGGGTCACGTTGACCATGGTAAAACATCACTCTTGGATGCTATTCGCAGCACCAATGTAACCGATACGGAGGCAGGCGGCATTACGCAGCATATCGGTGCACACCGTGTGCGGATTCATGATAAAAAAATTACGTTTTTGGATACCCCCGGTCACGAAGCGTTTACGGCGATGCGTGCCAGAGGTGCACAGGTAACGGATATTGCCATTTTGGTTGTGGCAGCCGATGACGGCGTTATGCCGCAGACAATTGAAGCCATTAACCATGCCAAGGCTGCCAATGTCAGCATTATTGTTGCCATTAACAAAATTGATAAAGAGGGTGCAAACCCCGACCGTATTAAGCAGGATTTGACAGAGCACGGCCTTATCCCCGAAGATTGGGGCGGTGATACCATTTGCGTTGAGGTATCAGCCAAGAAAAAACAAAACATTGAAGGCTTGCTTGAAATGGTGCTTTTGGTTGCGGAAATGCGTGATTTAAAAGCCAATCCCAATCGTAAGGCAAAGGGTACCGTCATTGAGTCTCGCTTGGATAAGGGTCGCGGCCCCGTTGCAACCGTTTTGGTACAAAACGGTACGTTAAAGGTGGGCGATATTGTGGTTGCCGGTACGGCGATCGGCCATGTACGTGCCATGCTGGATGATAAGGGCAAGCGCATTAAAAAGGCAGGTCCTTCGGTTCCGGTTGAGATTACAGGTCTTTCGGAAACGCCAGACGGCGGTGACTTGTTCTATGTTGTAACAGATGAACGTCTGGGTAAAAGCGTTGTTGAAAAACGTAAGCAACAGCAAAAAGAGGAGCGGATTAAAGCGCACACGGCTGTTACGCTGGACGATTTGTTTGACAGAATTAAAGAAGGTCAGGTTAAGGATTTAAATATTATTGTAAAGGCTGACGTACAAGGCTCGGTTGAGGCCGTGCGCCAGTCGCTTGAAAAGCTTTCAAACGATGAAGTGCATGTTAAGGTCATTCACGGCGGCGTGGGCGCTATTCGTGAATCGGATGTTATGCTGGCATTTGCATCCAATGCCATTATTGTCGGCTTTAATGTTCGTCCCGATCCAGGTGCGGCGGCCAGTGCAGAGCGTCAGGGTGTTGACGTGCGCTTGTATCGCGTTATTTATAATGCAATTGAAGAAATTGAAGCGGCCATGAAGGGTATGCTTGAGCCGACCTTCCGTGAGGAAGTGACAGGCCATGCCGAAATCCGTCAAACCTTTAAGGTATCGGGCGTGGGTACGATTGCCGGCTGCTATGTGCAGGACGGTACGATTGCCCGCAACACGCAGGTACGTTTGGTGCGTGACGGTATTGTGGTACACGAAGGCAAGCTTGCATCCTTAAAACGCTTTAAGGACGATGTGAAAGAGGTTCATTCCGGCTATGAATGCGGTTTGGGAATTGAAAACTTTAACGACATTAAAGAGGGCGACATTGTAGAAGGCTTTAAAATGGTTGAGGTTGAAAAATAATGCCTATGGAGGTGCCCGTATGAGCGTAAACAGAATCAACAGAATTAACGAAGAATTTAGAAAAGAACTTTCTGATATTATCCGCAATATGAAGGATCCGCGCATTCCGATGATGACCAGCGTTGTTACCGTACAGGTGACGCAGGATTTGCGCTATGCAAAAATTTATATCAGTGTTTTGGGGAGCGAGGCAGAGCAAAAGGAGGCACTGACGGCACTGAAAAAATCGGCCGGTTATGTGCGCCGAGAGTTGGGCAGCCGTATGAATATGCGCTATACGCCGGAGCCTGTTTTTGAACTGGATCATTCCATTGAGCACGGGGCACGCATCAGCGAGCTTTTAAAATCAACGCAGGGTGAGTAGGATGAATACGTTACAGGATGTTTTATGTGCCTTGCAAAAGGCAGAACGAGTTGCAATTTTTACACATTTGAACCCGGACGGCGATGCGCTGGGTTCTTCTTTGGCTATGCGTGCGGCGTTACTTTCGGCTCATAAAAGGGTCACCGTTTTTTTAGAAAAGCCTGCGCCGGAGCGATATGGCTTTTTGCAGCCGGAATATGCGCTGGAGGGCAACGCGGCAGATTTTGACGCCGCCCTTGCTTTAGATTGCGGTTCGATCGACCGCTTGGGCACATTACAGCCGCTTTTTTCAGCCATTAAGAAACGGCTTGTGGTAGATCATCATGAATCGGATGCTCCTTTTGGAGATGTATATTACACAGAACCGAGTGCGGCGGCATGCTGTGAGCTTGTGTATTCACTGATTCAAGGCCTTTGCGGCGGCTTACCGAAGGAAACCTTGGCGCCGCTTTATACGGGGCTTTCGACCGATACAGGTCACTTTAAATATTCAAACGTAACGCCCAAAACCTTCCGTATTGCTGCCGATTTGCTTGAAAACGGATTGGAACAGCGTCCGATTACGCGCGCTTTGTATGACACCGTAAAGCTTGAAAAGCTAAAATTTACCGGCACGCTGGGGGAGCGGGTACAGTTATTTAACAACGGAACAATTGCTGTGCTTCATTGCCCGGATTCGCTTTTGGAATCTTTTCATTTGCTGCCGGAGGATGTGGAAGAACTGCCGAATACGGTTTTGAGCATTGAGGGCGTACAGGTTAGTGTGGTTATTAAAACAAAGAGCGAAAAACAGCTGAAAATCAGCTTGCGCTGCAAGGAAAATATAGACCTAGCGGCGCTTTCGTCTCAATTTGGCGGCGGCGGTCACAAATGTGCGGCCGGGTTTGTAACGTCACTTTCCGCAGGTGAAATTACCGAACAGCTTGTGAAGGTGATTGAAAAGCAGTTGGAGGAAATGAATGTCTGAGGTGCAAAAACATCAAAAAACAGTGGAACTGTTTACCGACGGCGCTTGCTCCGGCAATCCCGGACCGGGCGGCTGGGGAACCATTCTGCGATATGGTGCGCACACGCTGGAGCTTTCCGGCGGATACCGCCTGACAACAAACAACCGCATGGAAATATTGGCGGTCATTCGCGGCTTAGAGCGCCTTAAGGAGCCTTGCCGCGTTTTGATATACAGCGACAGCAAATACGTGGTGGATGCCGTTAATAAAGGCTGGGTATTTGGCTGGAAAAAGAAAAACTGGGTGAAAAGCAACAAGGAAAAAGCCTTGAATCCGGATTTGTGGCAAAAGCTTTTGGATGAAATGAAGCGGCATGAGGTGGAATTTCATTGGGTTAAGGGGCACGACGGACACCCTGAAAATGAGCGCTGCGACACGCTGGCAACAACAGCCGCCGCGCAAAGCAATCTGCCGGAGGATACCGGCTATCGGAACTGAAAACAGCTTGAAAGGGATCATCATGTATTTTGACACACATACACATTTAGACGATGCACGCTTTGCCGATGACAGGGCAGAGGTCATTCAAAAAGTACGAGATGCAGGCGTAACGCTTGCGGTTAACATCGGCGCCGATATGAAAAGCTCGGAGACGAGCGTGGCGCTGGCAGAACAGTATGATTTTATTTATGCTTCCGTAGGGGTGCACCCGGAGGATGTTACGCATCTGACGGAGGCCAATATGGACAGATTGGCAGAATTGGCACAGCACAAAAAGGTTGTGGCAATCGGCGAAATCGGTTTGGATTACCATTATGACGATGTGCCGAAGGAATTGCAAAAAAAGTGGTTTTTACGGCAGATTCAACTGGCGCAAAAGCTGGAACTGCCTTACATAGTGCATGACCGCGAGGCGCACGGCGACGTGCTGGAAATTATTCGCGAAAGCGGCTATTTCCGCGGTGTTATGCATTGTTATTCCGGCAGTGCTGAAATGGCGCAGGAGCTTTTGAAGCTTGGGTTTTATATATCGTTTGCAGGGCCTGTAACGTTTAAAAACGGTAAAAAAGCGCAAGAGGTTGCCAAACAAATTCCAATTGAAAGAATTTTAATTGAAACCGACAGTCCCTATCTGACGCCGGAGCCGTATCGGGGTCAGCGGAACGATAGTTCTATGGTGCAGTTTGTGGCACGAAAAATTGCCGAGTTAAAAGGGATTACCGCAGCGGAAGCCGCGTGGATTACGATGGAAAACGGTAAAAGATTTTTTAACATATAGGGTACAGGAGTGATACAAATGGATTATGCAAAATTAATTTCAGACAAAATGAAAACGGTTAAGCCTTCGGCGGTTCGTGAAATTTTTAAGGTAGCCGGTCAGCCGGATGTCATCAGCTTTGCAGGCGGTCTGCCTGCGCCGGAAAGCTTTCCCGTTGCAGAAATAAAGGAGATTTGCGATGATATTTTAACAAATGAGCCGATTACGGCGCTGCAATACGGCATCTCGGAAGGGTATGCCCCCTTGAAACAGCTGGTGCTGGAAAGAATGAAGCGCAAGGAAAACATCGGCACGGACAATGATGATATTATCATCGTCAGCGGTTCGCAGCAGGGCTGCGATTTAACGGCCAAGGTGCTTTTAAACGAAGGTGACGGCGTTGTGTGTGAGGAACCGAGCTTTATCGGCTGCTTAAACACTTTCCGTACTTATAATGCCAAGCTTTACGGCGTACCGATGAATGAGGATGGTATGGACTTAAATATTTTGGAGGATACGCTGAAAAAGAACCCGAATATTAAACTGATTTACACAATACCGACATTCCAGAATCCGTCCGGCATTACGTCAAGTCTGGCGGTTCGCAAGGGTATTTTGCAGCTGGCACAACAGTATAACGTGGCGATTTTGGAGGACAATCCGTACGGTGAGCTGCGCTTTTCGGGCGAATCCATTCCGACAATCAAATCTATGGATACAACCGGAAATGTTCTGTATTTAGGCTCTTTTTCCAAGGTCTTTTCACCGGGTCTGCGCCTTGCTTATTTAATTATGGATCAGGGTGTTATGGATAAAATTGTTGTCGGTAAGCAGGCAACGGATGTGCACACAAATGTTTTTGCACAAATGATTGCGGCACGCTATCTGCGTGATTATGATATTGACGCATCCATTGCCAAAAGCCGCGAGCTTTATAAGCATCGCTGCTCACTGATGCTGTCCTGTATGGACAAGTATTTCCCGGATTGTGTTACCTATACGCGTCCGGAGGGCGGTATTTTCATTTGGGCAACCATGCCGGAGGGAACAGATTCCGGCGCCATGATGAAAAAGGCAATTGCGCGCAAGGTAGCGTTTGTGCCGGGCAATGCGTTTATGACGGATGTGGATGCGCCGAGCCGCTCCTTCCGCTTGAATTACTCCACCATGAGTGATGAAAAAATTGAAACGGGGATTCGTATTCTGGGCGAAGTATTAAAGGAAGAATTGTGCTAAAGGTTGAGACATGTACCGGGCTTAAAACACAGTTGTTCGGTGCGGCAGAAGAGAGGAGAATATACATGGAGCAAGCAGCTACGCAAAACAAGGAACAGAACACAGAAAAGAAAAAACGTATTTTTTCGGGTATGCAGCCTTCGGGCGAATTAACGCTTGGCAACTATTTGGGTGCTCTTAAAAACTGGGTTAAATTGCAGGATGAATATGAATGTATTTATTCCATTATGAACATGCATGCCATTACGGTACGGCAGGAACCGGCCGAACTGCGCAAGCGCAGCCTGGAGGTTTTAATGCAGTATATTGCCTGCGGCATTGATCCCGAAAAATCTATCTTGTTTTTTCAGTCGCATGTGCCGGCGCATGCTGAGCTTTCGTGGATTCTTTCGTGCAACACCCAAATGGGTGAGCTTTCGCGCATGACGCAGTTTAAGGATAAATCCAAAAAACATGCCGATAATATTAACGCCGGCTTGTTTACATATCCGGTTTTAATGGCGGCCGATATTTTGCTGTATCAGGCGGATCTTGTTCCCGTCGGGAATGACCAGCTGCAGCACATTGAGCTGACACGTGATGTGGCAACACGGTTTAATTTTCATTACGGGGACACGTTTACCATCCCCGAAGCGTATATCGGCAAGGCGGGTGCAAGGGTCATGAGCCTGCAAACGCCCGAAAACAAAATGTCAAAATCAGATCCGAATCCGAACGGATACATTTGGATTCTGGATCCCGAAGATGTAATTATTAAAAAATTTAAGCGCGCAGTGACCGATTCCGGCAGTGAGATTTGCGCATCGCCGGAAAAACCGGGCGTGACGAACCTTTTAACCATTTACGCGGCTGTGACGGGTAAAACGGTTGAAGAAGCTGAAAAGGAGTTCGCCGGTCAGGGCTACGGTACCTTTAAGCAGGCTGTCGGCGAGGCGGTTGCCGCCGAACTGGCGCCCGTACGCAAGCGTTTTGACGAACTGGCAAAGGATAAAGCTTATGTGGAAGAAATCTACAAAAAGGGCGCCGAGACGGCTTCGTATATAGCCGAAAAAACCATGCGTAAGGTCTTTAAAAAGGTTGGGTTTATTGCGCGATAACAAGAGAGGGAAGCATTATGCGATTGGATAAATATTTAAAAATATCGCGGATTATTAAGCGGCGCACCGTGGCTAACGAAGCTTGCGACCAAGGACGTGTGACTGTGAACGGCAATGTGGCTAAAGCCTCTTACGATGTTAAGGTGGGTGACGTGCTGGCGCTGCGATTTGGTGAAAAAACCATGCGCGTGGAAGTGGTACGCGTGAGTGAGCATGCTGGGAAAAACGAAGCGGCAGAGCTTTACAAGGTTTTACCGTAAGGGAGGAATTGTGACATGATGGAGCTGCTTTTGCTTGTCGGCATGCTGGCGCTGACGGTGTGGGCATTTTTAAACAATATTCTTTGGGGCATTGCAGTGCTTTTAATCGTCGGCCTGTATTACTACTTTAAGCGTTATGCCAGCCTTTGTATTATGATGGCCATGCGCTGCTACGGCAAAAATGATATTAACGGCTGCTTTCGTTGGTTTGAACGGGGCGACAAGCGTGGTTATGACACAAATCAAAAAATTACGTATGCGTATTATTTGCTTCGGGAGGGGCGTGTAGAGCGTTCGGAGGCAATCTTTAATTCGATTTTGGCGTTTCGGCTGGAGCCTAAAACAAGGTATCTGGCAAAGTCAAACCATGCCATATTGCTCCTGAAAACCGGCCGTAAGCAAGAAGCGCTGGAGGAACTGGAAGAAATTTTCCCGTATTTTAAAAACACAACCATTTACGGCAGTCTGGGATATTTATACATTGTAACGGGTCAAAAGGAAAAGGCAAAGCAATTTAACCTGGAGGCGTATGATTACAATAAAGATAATGCCGTTATTTTAGATAATATGGTGCAAATGTATGCAGAACTGGGTGAATATGAGGAAGCCTATCGCTATGTCGGTGAATTGATGGAGAAGAAACCGACCTTTATAGAAGCATACTATGATGCGGCTGTGGTTGAAATTAAACTGGGTAAGACGGATGAAGCCAAAGAGCATTTGGAGCATGCGCTGACCATTCGTACGACTTTTATCAGTTCTGTCAGTCATGAGGATGTCCAAAAGCTGCTGGACAGCTTACACTGAAGCGTATCTTGATACGAAAACCGAAGAGATTGCCTATGTTTTAGGCAATCTCTTTAAATTGTCGAAAAACTATATTATAATACAGCTTGGGGAGTTGTCAGAGGGGTATCCC
>UQYH01000075.1 GCA_900545185.1 uncultured Eubacteriales bacterium
GTTTTGACTACATACAAAAAATTAGTCTACAATACGAAAAATCACAAAAAGAAAAATCGCCGCAAACCTTGATTTTACAAGGGTTTGCGACGATTTATAAAAAGTTACAAAATGTCAAAATCTACTCCCACTCAATTGTTGCCGGTGGCTTTCCGGTTATATCATACACAACGCGGCCAGCGCCTTGTACCTCATTCACAATACGTGATGAGACCTTACCTAAAACTTCGTGCGGAACCGGCACGTACTCACACGTCATAAAGTCAGAGGTTTTAACCGCGCGCAGCGCTACCGTATAATCAAAGGTTCTGAAATCGCCCACAACACCAACGGAACGCGTATCGGTCAAAACAGCAAAATACTGATCTGCCTTTGTGGTGCTGCGTTCAAGCTCCTCACGGAAAATTGCATCTGCCTCACGCAAAATTTCCAGTTTTTCCGGTGTAATGTCACCAATAACACGAACCGCAAGGCCGGGGCCGGGGAACGGCTGGCGGTCAACCAAATGACTCGGTAACTCCAGCTGCCGACCCAGTGCACGGACTTCATCTTTAAACAAACTGCGAAGCGGTTCTACAACGCCGACAAAGTTCATATTTTTCGGCAGGCCGCCTACATTATGATGGCTTTTAATGGTGGCCGCCTGACTGCCGCCGGATTCAATAACATCCGGATAAATGGTGCCCTGCGCCAAATATTTTGCATTAGAAAGCTTATTAGCCTCTTCTTCAAACACCTTCACAAATTCCGCACCGATAATTTTACGCTTTGCTTCAGGATCCGATACGCCGGCCAGCTTTGTTAAAAAGCGTTCTTCCGCATCCACCCGGATAAAATGCAGCGCACGTCCTTGGAAGGCTTCTTCAATTTCATCTCCCTCATTTTTGCGCATCAGACCATGATCCACAAAAATGCAGTGCAGCTGACCGGGAATGGCCTTTGATAACAACGCTGCGCAAACAGAAGAATCCACACCGCCGGAAAGCCCCAAAACAACGTGGGCATCCCCCACCTGCTCACGCACACGGGCAATCAGCTCTTGTTCCAGGCTTGCCATATTGTAATCACCTGCTGCACCGCAAACCTTAAACAAAAAGTTATGAATCATTTTTGTGCCGTTGGGGGTGCTTTCCACCTCCGGATGGAATTGCATGCCGTACAGCTTTTGGGCAGAATTTTCAATTGCCGCATTTGGGCAAGTTGCTGTATGTGCCACAGACGTAAAGCCCTCCGGCAGTTTGGTAATTTGGTCGGTATGGCTCATCAGTCCGATTTCATCGGCCGCAAGACCGCTGAATAAAACCGACTGTGTGTTCACCTGCATGGCCGTTTTACCGTATTCGCTGCTGTCACACGGAGCAACCGTTCCGCCGACAGACCAAGCCAAAAGCTGGGTACCATAGCAAATACCCAAAACCGGGATGCCCATTTTAAAAATGGCAGGATCGCAATGCGGCGATTCTGGGTCATATACGCTGTTGGGGCCGCCCGTTAAGATAATACCGATGGGATCAATGTCCCGAATGGCTTCGACCGTAATCTTATCCCCTGCTTTAACGAGAGAATACACCCCACATTCACGGACACGGCGTGCAATCAGTTCCTTATACTGGCCGCCAAAATCCAGTATTAAAATTGTTTGTGATTTCATAATTTGCCTCCTGTTGTACGATATATTAAATGATTATTGACAAGGTTCTGTATGTTACAAAGCATCAATGGTCGAAATAGCCGGAATACTCTCCTCCAAAACATCCAGCACAATTTTTACCGTGTCAAGCGATGTAAAAATTGTAACGCCATTTTGCACGGCACATTGCCGAATGGCCACGCCATCTTCATAATGCACACCCGAAAGAATGGCTCTTGTATTAATAATGTAGCTGACATAGCCTGCGCGAATCGAGTCCAGAATTTCGTGGCTGCCCTCACTGAGCTTGCCGCGTACACGGGTGCGGATGCCATGTTTCTTCAAGAACGTGGCCGTACCGATTGTAGCCTCAATATTAAAGCCCAGCTGATAAAAACGCCGAACCAGCGGCAATGCCTCTTCCTTATCCTCATCGGCCAGCGTTACAATAACCGTGCCGTAGTCCTTCATCCGCACACCGGATGCCTGCAAGGCTTTATACAGAGCGCGATTTAGGCGGCGGTCATAGCCGATGGCTTCACCGGTCGATTTCATTTCCGGCGAAAGGTAGGCATCAATACCCGAAAGCTTTTCAAACGAAAAGGCCGGTGCTTTCACGTAATGCCCCGTTTTTTCGGGTACGCACATTTCGTAAATTCCCTGTGCTGCCAAATTGATGCCCAGCATAGCCTTTGTGGCAATCTGCACCAGATTCATACCGGTGGACTTAGACAAAAACGGTACACTGCGCGAAGCGCGCGGATTGACTTCAATTACATATACATTTTCATCCTTATCCACAATAAACTGAATGTTAAACAAACCGACAATTCCGATACCGAGACCCAGCCGCGTTGTATAATCAATAATGGTTTCTTTTACCGTATCCGAAATGCTAAACGGCGGATATACACTGATGGAGTCGCCGGAGTGAACGCCCGTGCGCTCAACAAGCTCCATAATACCGGGAATCAAAACCTTCTCACCGTCGCAAATCGCGTCGATTTCCACCTCTTTGCCCACGATGTATTTATCCACCAAAACAGGCTTATCGGTATCCACCTCTACTGCATTTTTCAAATAATGCCGCAGCGATTTTTCATTGGAAACAATCTCCATGGCGCGTCCGCCGAGCACAAAGCTGGGGCGCACCAAAACCGGATAACCGATGTCCTGTGCTGCGCGGATACCCTCCTCAATGGTCGTCACCGCTTCTCCCTTCGGGTTAGGAATGCCGATGGATTTAATCACTTCATCAAATGCATCACGATTTTCGGCTTTTTCGATGGCCGCGCAATCCGTGCCGATAATCTTCACGCCGCGCTTTGTCAGCGGTTCAACCAAATTCACTGCCGTTTGACCGCCCAGCGTCGCAATAATGCCCTCCGGCTTTTCGTGCATCACAATGTTCATAACGTCCTCAACAGTCAGCGGTTCAAAATAAAGCTTGTCGGCCGTTGTATAATCCGTCGATACCGTTTCGGGATTGTTATTGATAATAATGGCCTCATACCCTGCTTCGTGAATGGTACGGATGGCATGTACCGTAGAATAGTCAAATTCCACACCTTGTCCGATGCGAATAGGGCCCGAACCAAGTACAATAATTTTTTTAGCATCCGATACAACAGACTCGTTTTCTTCTTCGTAGGTTGAGTAAAAATACGGTACATAGCTTGTAAACTCACTGGCGCAGGTGTCAATCATCTTGTAAACAGGGAACAGCTTCAACTCACAGCGACGATGATAGATGGCTTCCTCTGTTGTGTTCCAAAGCTCCGCTATGTACGAATCCGAAAAGCCCATTTTTTTAGCTTCGTATAAAAGTGCATCGGAATGAGGTGTGCGCTCCATTTCCTTTTCAAAATCCACAATCTTTTTGATTTTATCCAAAAAGAACATATCAATTTGCGTAATGTTGCAAATGCGCGAATGGTCAACACCCATCCACATCAGCTGTGCAATGGCGTAAAGCCTGTCATCCGTGCCTTCCTTAATGTATTCCAGCAGTTCATCCGTCGTCATATGCGCCGTGTCGAACTTCTCCATATGAATATGGTTTTTGCCGGTTTCCAAAGAGCGGATAGCCTTTAAAAGACTTTCCTCCAGCGTACGCCCAACGCTCATGACCTCGCCTGTTGCCTTCATTTGCGTAGATAGCACATTAGAGGCCGAAGCAAACTTATCAAACGGAAAACGCGGCATTTTGGTAACAATATAGTCCAGTGCCGGTTCAAAGCAGGCCGGTGTGTTCACCAATTGAATTTCATCCAGATTCATGCCGACCGCAATTTTGGCGCTGACGCGCGCAATCGGGTATCCGCTGGCCTTGGAAGCCAGCGCCGATGAGCGCGACACGCGCGGATTGACTTCGATGACGTAATACTGGAACGACTGCGGATCAAGCGCAAACTGCACATTGCAGCCGCCCTTGACATCCAGCTCCCGTATAATTTTCAGCGCGCTGTCACGCAGCATGTGATATTCACGGTTTGTCAGCGTTTGGCTCGGTGCCACAACAATAGAATCACCCGTGTGAATCCCGACCGGGTCTAGATTTTCCATATTACAGATGGTAATGGCCGTATCGTTGGCATCACGCATCACTTCGTATTCAATTTCTTTATAACCCTTAATACTTTTTTCAACCAAAACCTGATGCACAGGTGAAAGCGCAAGGGCATTTTTCATCATAGCCGCCATCTCGGCGGCATTATTGGCAAAGCCGCCGCCTGTGCCGCCCAAGGTAAAGGCAGGGCGCAAAATAACGGGATAGCCGATTCGTTCCGCTGCCGCAAGTCCTTCTTCAACCGAATAGGTAATTTCCGAGGGTACAACCGGCTCGCCGATGCGTTCGCACAGTTCCTTAAACAGTTCTCTGTCCTCTGCACATTCAATGCTTTTGGCATCAGTCCCCAAAAGTTCAATTTCACATTCTTCCAAAACACCTTTTTTAGCCAGCTGCATGGCAATGTTCAGCCCTGTTTGACCGCCGATGCCGGGGACAATGGCATCCGGCCGCTCAAAACGGCAAATACGCGCGGCATATTCAAGCGTTAACGGCTCCATATATACTTTATCGGCAATGGAGGTATCCGTCATAATCGTGGCCGGATTGGAATTTAAAAGGATGACTTCGTAGCCTTCTTCCTTCAGCGCCAGACAGGCCTGCGTGCCTGCATAGTCAAACTCGGCAGCCTGACCGATGACAATAGGCCCCGAGCCGATGACCATAATTTTTTTCAAATTGCTTCTTTTAGGCATTTTGACTGTCCTCCTTCATCATGTCAATAAACTGCTTAAACAAATAGGTACTGTCCTGCGGGCCGGGCGCACTTTCGGGATGATACTGCACGCTGAAAACGCGATCCTTTGGGCAACCGACGCCCTCCACCGTATGATCCAGCAGATTGATATGCGTTACGGAAAGCGGTGTATCGGCAAGGCTTGCCTCGTCCACCGCATAGCTGTGGTTTTGCGAGGTGATTTCAATTTTGCCGGTGTTTATATTTTTAACGGGATGGTTACCGCCGCGGTGGCCGAATTTCAGCTTAAAGGTTTTTGCACCGTAGGCCAGCGAAATAATCTGATGGCCAAGACAGATACCGAAAATCGGATATTTACCGCGCAGCTTTTTCACGGTTTCAATCACCGGCACAACATCCTCCGGGTCACCGGGACCGTTGGATAAAAAGACGCCGCTCGGCTTCATAAATTCAATTTCTTCGGCCGAGGTGTTATAGGGCACAACGGTCACGTTGCAGCCAAAACGGTTTAAGCTGCGTACAATATTCATTTTAATGCCGCAGTCAATGGCAACCACATTAAATTTCGGGTTAGAGGTACGTGCGTACCAGCGTTTTTGGCAGCTTACCTTAGGCACCGCGTCATGCGGTATGAGCGTATTTTGAATCACCGCCAGCCCATCCTCGGTTTTTGTATGTATATCTGTAATAAAAACGCGCCTCGACCCAATATCACGGATGCTGCGCGTCAGTTTTCTTGTATCTACGCCGTAAATGCCGGGCGTATTGTTTTCCGAAAGGACTTCAGATAAGGTTTTTGTGTAACGAAAATTAGAGGGCATATCATTGTAATCTCTTACAATTAAGCCACCCACACTGATTAATTTGCTTTCAAAATCATCATCGGTAATACCGTAATTGCCTATCAGCGGATACGTCATGACAACCGCCTGATAGGTATAAGAAGGGTCGGAAATAATCTCCTGATACCCCACCATGGAGGTGTTGAACACAATTTCGCAAACACGGTCATCCGTACTGCCGAAGGCATAGCCGCAATATTCGCTGCCATCCTCTAAAATAATCTTTCTGTCAAATTGTTTCATTCGTTTAGTCCTCTCATCAAAATCTATAACCAAAGGCTGCCAAAGCTTTAAAGGTAAAGGGGCGGCAAGCCTGTCAGTTCTCATATGTTTTCACAATTCCCTCTGCCACTTCGCGCTTGGTCTGGCGCGTATCCATGGCCTGCTTTTCAATCAGCTTATGTGCCTCGGCCTCTGTCAGCTGCATGTTTTGAATCAGTATCCACTTGGCGTGATTCACCACGCGGATTTCCTCCATTTTTTCCTCCAGCGTTGCAGCCTTTTTTTCCATACGGCGAAAACGCTCCTGCATGGCATACATATTTTGCAAAAGCTGACGCACCACCATAGAGGAAGTGGGCTTTGAAAGGGTAAACACACCAAAATCAATCACTTTATCGGTAATTTCTTCATACATATCGTTTTTAACAAACAACAGCACGCTGCTTTTAGAATCTGCCACCACATCAAGCGCAAGCTTTGTGCCAAAGTCATCCGAAAGCGGCGTGTTGATTAAAACGATGTCATAGCCGCGCTCTAAAAGCTTGCGGCGCGCCTTGCCAACGTTTTTAGCTGTTTCAACAGGACCAAATTCATGTTCGGGAAAAAGCGGCAACAGTCCTGCCGTAAATTTTTCAGAAGAGGAAACAAGCAAAACGCTGTAGGTATATTCCTTAAAAAGCATGCGTTTCCCCTCCCCCTCTTTAGCTTATTTTGGTATTTGTTTTTTTCGGCTCTCGAATGCTCGGCATTAGGGAGTCACGCCCGATATGCCTACATATGCGCAAATGCAGCATATAGGGTATCAGCCTATATGCCGCAGAAATAATATCATATCATTTACAATAATTTTGTATCATAGCATCCGGCAGAACACGCCGGATAAAGTCGCTGTTTTTTGCCAGCCGCTTTGCCTCGCTAAGGCTTTTGGGCAGGCTTTGATAGCGCTTCAATTCCTCCTGTGACAACGCATATAAATTCACATGCGAAGGCGGCTGCGGCTGTTCATTTTCCGCAATGCCTTCTAAAATGGCACGAATCAACAGAGCATATGCCAAATACGGGTTCGCCGTCGGATCGGGTGAGCGAAGCTCCAGCCGCTTATACACGCCGTTTGCCGCCGGAATCCGAATCAGCTGTGAACGGTTTTCGGGCGACCAGGTAACATATTGCGGCGCTTTATCCTTGCCGAGACGCACATACGACTGCCCCGTTGGATTGAAAAACACAGTCATGTCACAAATGCGGTTCATAATGCCGGCAATGGCCTGCGGAAACAGATCACCGCCGCCGCGCATATTTTGCACAGACACATTAATGTGAAAGCTGTTGCCCGGCTGATCGGCAATCGGCTTGGGTGAAAAATCGACCAAAAGACCGTTGCGCATGGCAATGGTTTTCACCACCGATAAAAAGGTAACGGCGTTATCGGCCGCCGTAACAGGATCCGAAAAGCGAAAGTCAATTTCATTTTGCCCCGGCCCCTCCTCATGATGAGAGCTTTCAGGACGGATGCCCATTTGCTCCAAGGTCAGGCAAATTTCACGGCGGATATTCTCACCCTTATCCATCGGCGCAATATCCATATAATGCGCGTTGTCATAGGGTTCCCCTGTAGGATTCCCTTCTTCATCCGTTTTAAACAGATAAAATTCCAGTTCTGCCCCAAAGAAAAACGAATAACCCTCTTTTGCGGCAGCCTTCACCGTTTCGCGCAGTATACGGCGCGAATCCAGCTCAAACGGGCGTCCATCGGGATACCGAACGGAACAAAACATGCGAATCACGCCGCCGTGATTCGGCCGCCACGGCAACACCGCCAGCGTAGCAGGATCGGGAAACAGTAAAAGGTCTGAATATATCTCGCCGCCAAAGCCGCTGATGGCCGAAGCGTCAATGCCAATCCCGTCCGAAAAGGCGCGTTCCAGCTCATCCGGCATAATTGAAATATTTTTTTGGCAGCCGAAAGGGTCACAAAAAGCCAAGCGGATGAATTTCACATCCTCTTCCTTTACATACTGCATCACTTCTTTTTGCGTATATACCAAAGCTTTCACCCACCCTTCCTTTTAATTTGTAACATACATTTGTTTAAACGGATTTTTTGTATCCGGCAGCACCACCGTAAAATCCGATGCCATGATTTGGTCGGTATTCATACCGAACGCACTGCAAAATGCCGCAACAGACGGCCTGATTTCCTGTTTTTCCTCTTCTGTGGCCACATGGGTTGTAACCTGTTTGGGAAATGTAATGTTTTCGCACAGGCCGCGCAAAAACATTTTGCCGCCGTGCATGCCCGTGCAGGGAAAATTACCGACAATTTTTTTGCCGTCTGTATGCAGTCCCAGCACCAAAATCGTGCCGCCTGCCTGATATTCGCCCAAAAAGCTGCCGGCGCGGCCGCCGATTAACAGCGTGGGATGCTTTTCCTTATAAGCCTTCATATGAATCCCGGCGCGATAGCCGGCATTGCCTTTTACGAAAATCTCGCCGCCGCGCATGGCATAACCAACCGCGTCACCCACGTTGCCGCTGATGTAAATACGGCCGTTATTCATGGTGTCACCCACTGCGTCCTGCGCGTTGCCGCAAACGGTAATTTCCGCACCGTTTAAGTAAGCGCCCAGGGCGTTGCCGGGCACACCGTCTATTTTAATTTTTTTGCGGCCAAGCCCCGATGCAATAAACCGCTGACCCAAACAACCCTTCACCTCAATATCCGTATCGGCCTCTCGAATTTGTTCGTTCAGCGTTTTAAAATTCAAATTTGTCGCATCAATTAACATTATAACACACCTTCTCACATTTTTCTACGCATAATTTGCAAAAAAACAAAACAAATGAAATTTTTTTCAAAGATTTCGTGTTTTTTATTCACCTGCATGCGCAATTCCCAAAATAGAAAGCTCTTTTTCGTTCAGTCCCACACCGCGCAGCATAAGTCGGTTGCCTTTTAGCGCTTCAATGGAATTAATACCCATGCCGCCCATCAGCTCCTTAATTTCATGCCGCCAAGCCGTCATTAAGTTGACCAGCCGCCGATAGCCGACCTCCGGATCCAGCCGCTTAACAAGTTCCGGCACCTGCGTGGCAATACCCCAGTTGCACTTGCCGCTTTGACACATGCGGCACAAATGGCAGCCCAGCGCAATCAGCGCACCCGTGGCAATGTAGCAGGCGTCCGCACCGAGCGCAATGGCCTTCACCACATCCGATGCGCTGCGAATACTGCCGCCGACAACCAGTGATACCTGATTTCGGATTCCTTCATCACGCAGCCGCTGATCTACACTCGCAAGCGCCAGTTCAACAGGAATCCCCACGTTATCACGAATCCGCGTGGGCGCTGCGCCCGTACCGCCCCGAAAGCCGTCGATTGCAATAATATCGGCACCGCTGCGCGCAATGCCGCTGGCAATGGCCGCAATATTGTGCACCGCCGCAACCTTAACAATAATCGGCTTTTTATATTCCGTTGCCTCTTTTAAAGAGTACACAAGCTGCCGCAAATCTTCTATGGAATAAATATCATGATGCGGCGCAGGCGAAATTGCGTCAGACCCTTCGGGAATCATACGGGTACGCGAAACATCGCCCACAATTTTTGTGCCCGGCAAATGACCGCCGATACCGGGCTTTGCGCCCTGCCCCATTTTAATTTCAACCGCCGCACCGGCCATTAAATAATCCGGATGCACACCAAATCGGCCGGAGGCAACCTGCACTATCGTGTTATCGCCGTAAACATAAAAATCCTCATGCAGGCCGCCCTCGCCGGTGTTGTAATAAATGCCCAGCTCTGCCGCCGCACGTGCCAATGCCTCATGCGCGTTATAGCTGATGGAGCCGTAACTCATAGCCGAAAACATCACCGGCATAGAAAGCTCCATTTGCGGCGCTGTTTTGCAAATAATTTTGCCGTTTTCATCCCGTTCAATTTTTTCGGGTTTTTTGCCCAAAAACACCTTAGTTTCCATCGGCTCGCGCAGCGGATCGATGGAGGGATTTGTCACCTGCGAAGCATTGATTAAAATTCTGTCCCAATACACAGGCAGCGGCTGTGGATTACCCATGGAAGAAAGCAAAACACCACCGCTTTCGGCCTGTTTATAAATCTCTTTAATCACGTCGTCCGACCAGTTCGCATTTTCCCGAAAACGACAGTCGCTCTTTACAATTTTCAGTGCTCTTGTCGGGCACAATGCCACACACCGCTGACAATTTACGCACTTGGCTTCGTCACTGTTCATCAAATTATGTACGGCATCAAAGCTGTGTACGCCGTTGGCGCACTGCTGCTCGCAAAGACGGCATTTCGTGCAGCGCGATTCGTTGCGCACCACTTCAAATTCGGGGTAAATATATTCAATTGCCATTAAAACGCACCCTCCTTCACCTTTACAATCACAGGTTCGCCGCCGGCCGGCGCATAAATATTCTCCGCATTCGGCTCCATCACACGGATGGCTGCTTCTTCACTTGAGATAAATACCTTGTCGTCCTTTTCACCAACCACCATACTGCGCAGCTTCAGTCTGTCATTTAAGGCCATTAAGCCGCCGTTAAAGGCCAGCACAATCGAAAACGGGCCGGTGATTAAAAGACCGCCGTATACGCAGCGCAAATATTTTAAAAGCTCTTTATCTTCCCTGGTTTCAATGGTGCTCCAAAACGGTGCCGCAATGACCGAGGCGGCCTCTTGCAGCGATAAGCCCTGCTTGCGGATTAAATAGTCTGCTATGTAGGTAATGACCTCCGTATCGGTTTGCAGTGTGCATTTATACCCAAACATTTCGATAAAACGGCGGTTCGCATCGTAGGATGAAATTTCGCCGTTATGTACAACCGTGTAGTCCAAAAGCCCAAAGGGATGCGCACCGCCCCACCAGCCGGGTGTGTTGGTGGGATACCGTCCGTGCGCCGTCCACAAATACCCCTCATATTCCTCCAGCCGGTAAAACTCCCCAACATCCTCCGGGTATCCCACGGCCTTAAAGGCACCCATATCCTTGCCGCTGGAAAAAACATAAGCGCCGGGAATTTCACTGTTAATGCGCATCACAATCCGCGCGGTGTATTCTTTTTCATCCAGCTGCATACGCGCCAGAACCGAAGAAAGCGGACAAACAAAATAGCGCCAAATCAGCGGTTCGTCCGTAATGCGTTTATGCTTGCGCGTGGGAATGGTTTCACCCTTAATAATTTCAAAGCTATCCTTTAAAAATAGTTCACATGCCGTGCGCGCGGTGTTATCATCAAAAAAAATGTGCAGCGCGTAAAACTCCTTATATTCCGGATAGATTCCGTAGGCTGCAAAACCTCCGCCCAAGCCGTTGGAACGGTCGTGCATGGGTCGCATGCTTTCAATAATTTTTGTACCGTCCATTTTTTCCCCCGTACGGGAAAT
>UQYH01000076.1 GCA_900545185.1 uncultured Eubacteriales bacterium
CCGACGTGAGATAAATCACCGTAAAAGGCTAAATCCCCGGCTTGAGCGCTGCTCCAAGATATTCGGCTGCACTTTGCAATTTGCCCTTTCGTTCCGTGTCCTATGCTTGACGCATTAAGCCCGGAATTGATAAAGCTCCAAGTAACAAACCCCGAACAGTCAAGTCCGAAAGGTCTTTTTGTCCCGGTTGTTTTACTGCCTTCTGCCGATACTGTTTTCAGCTTGCCCCATTCTGAGTCCCAGCCGATAGCGGACGATTTACCGCCCCAAAAATAATTAACCTTGCCGACAAGCGAGCAAGCCGCCTTTATAACTTTCTTTCACTCCGCCGATAAACTGTCGGGAAAATTTTTCAAAATATCCTGTGCAGTTGCATCTGATATTGCGAGCGATTGTGTTGCCGAGATTAAAACCTCGTCTTGTTCCAAAAGCGTATCGAGCGCTTCCTGCTGCTTGCGTGTAAAATTATACTGTGAAATCATATCCTCTTTTGTTTTCACCGTAATTGTGATATACACGATTTTTTCAGAGTTATCACCGCTTGCAACCGTTTCTGTGCGTGAGGTTATTTCGTGCATATCCCAAAACACATTTTTGAGCTTTTGTTTTTTATCCTCCGTGATAACGACAACATCGAGGGCCGTATCATCTTCAACACCCGCAACCTTTGTTGCAAATATGGCGAGTACCAAGTCCCAATTTGCCTGTTCACCAATAATCTCACTACGGTCGGCGGCTGCGGCATTTTCTATGTCATCGAGCTTGTTTGAAAGCTCCATATTACACTCGGCAACGATAGCTGAAATGGGAATACTGTCATTATCCGCTGCTTCATCGGAAATGAAGATACCGAAAGGGCTTGCGGCTATTGCCGCAACCACGATTACAACAATTAAAGCAACCAACAGTATCGCCCAGCCGCCGAGTGCGGCAAGTGCGGAAATAATGGCTTTGGTTGCTGCCGCTACCATTTGAGCGACTTTAACCGCAATTTTAACAGCCGCTTTTGCGGTTGCCTTTGCGGCTTGTGCAGATTTCTGAGCAACCTCTTTCGCTTGCTTGGCAGCTTGCCTTGCCGCTTTTTTCGTGATTTCCTTCTGCGTCTTTGCCGCCCGTTTTGCTGATTTAACAGCTTTTTTCTTTGCAGACTTGCCGACATAGGAATTACCCGTTTTCACGGCTTTGTTTGTGCCTTTCAAAAGGCTGTCTTTTGTCTTAACCGCCTTTTTTGTCCCGGTCGATACATTTCGGGTAACGGTATGAGCATTTTGCTTCGGCATTGTTTTTGCTCTCTCCGGTGTTTTTATGAGGTCGGACGGAGCTTTGCCGTGTGAGCGTATGTAGCTTTCCTTTGTTTTTGGCATAGATTTTGAGGGGAAAGAAGTATCAAGCATATTTTCTGAATTGACATTTGGTGTTGATCTATCACTCTTGATAAACTCCGTATTTGTTTTCGGCAAGTTTTCATTATGTATCGGCATATCCGAAGTATGATTTTGCCGAGCTGTCTTTTTAGCTTCAGCTTTTGTTTTTAGTTTTTCCGAAACATATTTTTTTCGCGCGTCCTTTATGGATTGCTCTTTGTTTTTTGGAGTGGTAGCAGAGGAAACAGCGGTGTTTTCTCTCATTTTTGGAGCATTTTCGGGTGCAGATGTTTTATGCTCCGCTTGTATGCTCTCTTTTGTTTTCGGAGCATTGTCAGGCTGCTTGGGTGTGTCCTGCACCTCTGAAATATCATTGTTTTGTAGTGTATCTGCATTTTGATTTTGCCTTATTTTCACTTGCTGACGGTGTTGTTTTACCTTGTTTTCCGCAAAATGTTTACCTTTTTGGTAAACGGTATCAACGGCGGAATAGTAGGTGTTTTCAACCTGTTCGGTTGCTTCAACTTCGGCTCGCTGCGGCTGCTCCGACTGCCGTGTGTCAAGCTGCTTATCTCTGGTATTTTTGATAATCACATCTTTTGACACGGTTTTTATATCCTTGACTGCTTCTTTTGCAAAGCGGTCTGCGGCTTTCGGAGTATTCTGAACAGCCTTGGTGGTTGTTTTCGGCTTTGTCTTTATATCTTTTTCGCTCAAAGTATATCACCTCCGGCGTTATTTTTTACTCTTTTTATCCATATACATCTTCTCATCGGCACGACAGATTATATCGTCAATGCTTTTACTGTATTTTTCGTGGAATCTTGAATACGGAAGAAAAGATGAGAAAGAAAATTCTACATTATCGAATTACTACATTTTCGGATTAACTACAAAAATAACACCTACAACCTGTGGATCAATAACATCAAATCATACTCTATCCGTAAGAGGAATCAAGTTGTTGAAATATGGAGTTGATTTCGAAAATTACGAAAATTATAAAGTGCCGACAAATGCACAGGGCGGTGACAAACAATGAAACTAAAATTTAAAAATCAACAATTTCAAGCCGATGCGGTGAATGCGGTTGCGGATTTATTCTCAGGACAGGAGAAAATGCAGTCAACCTTTGAAATTACGCAGGAACCGCAGCTCAGTTTGGTTGAAAATGAACTCGGAATCGGAAACGGAATACTCATATCCGATGAACAATTAAATAAAAATATGCACGAGGTGCAAAAGTGGAATAATCTTGCTCTGTCCGATGTTGTGGACGGCGTGCGTTCTTTCTGCATCGAAATGGAAACCGGTACGGGAAAAACCTATGTTTACACCAAAACGGTTTTTGAGCTGCACAAACGTTATGGATTTACAAAGTTTATCGTTGTTGTGCCGTCTGTTGCCATTCGTGAGGGTGTGTATAAATCTCTTGAAACCACAAGGGAGCATTTCCTGAATCAATATGACAATGTGCCGTACCGATATTTTATATACAATTCCGCAAAACTTTCGGAAGTCAAGCAGTTTGCCACAAGCAGCAATATAGAGATTATGATAATCAATATCGACGCTTTCAAAAAGTCGGAAAATATCATCAATCAGGCACAGGACAAGCTGAACGGCGAAACGGCAATGTCATACATACAAAACACAAATCCCGTTGTCATTATTGACGAGCCACAGTCGGTTGACAATACGCCGAAAGCAAAAGAGGCGATAAGCTCGCTCAATCCGCTTTGCGTGTTCAGATATTCCGCAACACACAAGGAAAAGATGAATTTGCTTTATCGTCTGACGCCTGTTGACGCCTATCAAATGGGGCTTGTAAAGCAGATATGCGTTTCATCAAACACAGTGGCAAATGATTTTAATAAGCCGTATATAAAGCTTTTGTCGGTATCAAACGATAACGGATTCCGCGCGAAGCTTGAAATTGATGTGCAAAATAAAGACGGCATTGTATCGAGAAAAACCGTAACCGTAAAGCCGAATGACGATTTATTTCTTATATCGGGCGAAAGAGAACTGTATGAGGGATACTCCGTTGCCGGAATAGACTGTACCCCCGAAAGTGAAATGGTGGAGTTTTCAAATACCGAGTTTGTAAAGCTTGGCAAGGCAATCGGCAGCATAGATGAGAATATAATCAAAGAAGCACAGATCAGAAGAACCATTCAGGCACATCTTGACAAGGAACTCCGATATACCGAAAAAGGTATCAAGGTGCTTTCACTGTTCTTTATTGATGAGGTTAAAAAGTACAGAACGGCTGACGGCGAAAAGGGTATCTATGCCGAAATGTTTGAGAAGTGCTATAGTGAGCTTATGAATATGCCCAAATATGCGGAGCTTAAAGCAAAGTTCGCTTTGGATGCGGCTAAGGTACATAACGGCTATTTTTCTCAGGATAAAAAAGGAACATTTAAAGATACAAAAGGCGATACCGTTGCCGATTACGATACATACAACACGATTATGAAGGATAAAGAGTGGCTTTTGAGCTTTGAATGTCCGCTCAGATTTATCTTCTCGCACTCAGCTCTTAAAGAGGGCTGGGATAACCCAAATGTTTTTCAGGTTTGCACGCTTATTGAGCAGAAATCGACCTTCACCTGCCGTCAAAAAGTCGGCAGAGGTTTAAGACTTTGTGTAAATCAGGACGGAGAGAGAATAGAAGATAAAAACATTAACATTCTTCATGTTATGGCAAACGAATCATTCTCTGAATTTGCCGAAACATTGCAAAAAGAGATTGAAACCGAAACCGGCGTTAAATTCGGTGTGCTTCAGATTAGCCTTTTCTCCGGTATGAAATACGAAGAAAAAATCGTTACCGAAAAGCAGGTTGATAATTCGGACGCACAGCTTATAATGAATTATCTGTCGGCTCACGGATTTGTCGATGACAGCGGAAAGCCCACCGAAACGGCAAAGAAAGCGGTTGTTGAGAAAACTATAGAGCTTCCCAAACAGCTTGAAACCGCAAAAGAGTCTATCGAAAAGGCTATAACGGAGAACACAGCCGTAAAAGCAGATGATATAATAGGAAAAACATATACGGAAACGGTAATTGTTGAAAAGGAAGTAAGTTATGACGACGCGCAGGAGCTTATGCAGCACTTTGAGGATAAAGGCTATGTGTCAAAGTCGGGCAAGATAAAGGACACGATGAAAAATGCGCTGCTCAGCGGTACTCTTGATTTGCCGAAAAAATTTGAGGCTGCCCGTAAACGCTTGGAAAGCGTTGTTAAGAAGGCTGATAATAAAGTGCCGGTCAGAGATGCGTCAAAAGAGGTTATTGTGCATCTTAAAAAGCAGGCAATGCTGTCGCCCGAATTTATGGAGTTATGGAACAAGATTAAACAGAAAACGGCTTACCGTGTGCAAATTGATACCGAAAAGCTTGTTGAAACTTGCGTGAAAGAGCTTAAAGCTATGGAACCGATTCCGAAAGCAAGGCCTGTTTCCAAAACCGCAAATATAAACATTCAGAATCCCGGTGTAACCTATACCGAAAGAGAAATGCGCGTGATGGATTTGGAAGATACATATTCAAGCCTTCCGTATATTCTCGGCATTATCAGTGAAGAAACACTTATAAAGCGAGCAACCGTTGCGAGGATAATCATTGAGAGCGGTAGAGGCGGAGATTTTCTTAACAATCCGCAGGCGTTTTTGGAAAGATGCCTTGAAATCATAAAGAAAAACCGCCACGCTTTGGCAATAGACGGAATTAAATATGTGAAGCTTGACGGGCAGGAGTATTACGCACAGGAGATTTTCGATTCGGAGGAGTTATCGGCAAATCTTGATAAAAATGCAGTTGCGGTAAATCGCAGTGTGTATGACTATATAATTTATGACAGCTCCACAATAGAAAAACCGTTTGCAAAAGCACTTGATGACGATCCTGATGTTAAGATGTTCTTTAAGATACCGGAGCGGTTCAAAATAGAAACGCCGATAGGCACATATAATCCCGATTGGGCTGTGTATTTGGAGCGTGACGGAGACAAAAAGATGTACTTCATACTTGAAACAAAAGGAACGACCGACCTTTTCGGCTTGCGTACTCCCGAACAGCTAAAAATTCATTGCGGAACAGAGCATTTCAAGGCTCTTGAAAATGGGACAGAGATGTATGTTGCAAAGAATTGGGGTAAATTTAAGGTTGAGCATTAAACAAAGGAGATATATGGGCGGTAATGGATCAAACGGTGATTATAGCGGTAAATTCGGGTGTTGGCTTGCGGATGATAGGAAACACAGGGCAGTATGTTAAAGAGTTTGCCAATGCAATGAGGTTTGCAGATGAAATTGAGGCATACGAATACATAGAAAGATACGGACTTGAAAAGATATCATCTGTGAGAAAATATTAAGTGTTATACTACAAAAGCGGCATAAAATTATTGCCGCTTTTTCTATTGCCTTTTTGTTGCATTTGGGTATGGATATGTACAAAGATTTATGGTATTGTTTGTTGTTGAATGCGAGGTGAAACAGGTTTATCACATTGACAACAAACGGAACAGTTAACATAAACTCCCTGTCTGTATATCGAACCAAGTCATCACCGGCCATGAGCATACCGCCGGAAGTAAAAATACAGGCAGCCTGAAAAGCATATTCATCCTCAGTCAGGGCTTCGTCCTCGGCAATCTGCCCGGCAGCGTCTATAACAATGGCCTTTTTTGAAATTTGAACCATGCAGTCGGGGTCGTTGAGCCAAAGTCGGTCGTTTTGCCAATTTCTATAAAAAATTTCTTTCGCCAAAACGGATATACAGTTCCACCTGCGCGCAACATCATTGCTGACGCGCATGGCATTTGCCACACCGATGCTGGGCCACATGGGCGCATTGCAGCCCAGAATAAAACCATCATCGCCAACAGCCTCGCAGATGGCTTTCATCATCAGCCGATACCCCTCCACCGGTGTTTTTTGATTGTCATATCGGCAGCCGAAGGGCATTGCGCCCCATACGTTGGCATCCAGCTTAAAATAACGAACGCCCCATTCTTCCTTTATGATACGGAAAATATTGGCTATGTATGTACGTGCGTTTGGGTTGGTTCCGTCCAGCATATACCATGGGGCGCGGCGCCAACCGCCGAAGGTCACCAGATTTGAAGCAAGGGGGGCGCCGTTTTCGTCTTTTATAAAAAAGTCGGGATGCTCCCGTAACAGTCTTGCGTTTTTTTCTGCAATAAAGGGAGCAATCCAAACGGCAGGCTCCAGTCCGCGGCTTTTAATCTGCTTACACAGCTTTTGTACATCGCCGAAGTCTTTGTCGAAAATCAGCCAGTCACCCATTTTATCCTGATAACCGTCATCTATCTGAACAAACCGCAGCTCCGACAGCGAGCGTTGCATCACGTCCATATTATCGGTAATGTTTTCGGCCGTAACCTTGGGTCCGAAGCAATACCATGAACACCAGCCGCTTGGCCTTATTGCGGGGCGAGGCGGATGATTCTTTGCAAGCAAAGCGGCAAAACGTGTCAGAACATCATTTCTTTCGCCCTCTAATATGCAAAAATCCTCTAAAACCAATTCCGCACCGGGAGGAATCTCAATTCCGTACAGCCGCTGCATAATTTCGTATCGTTCATTGTTCCAGCAAATTTCACCGCTGAAACGGTGCGACGAAACGAATCCCCACAATGTGACGGTTTTGTCACCAAAGAGCACCATGTTATAAACGGTTTGCATCCCCGCGTTTTGCGGCAAATGATAATGACTGTTGTCTGCATATTGCGTAAGGCAGGAGAGGCAGCCGACTGTTCCCGTATATTGGCTTAACATACTGTAGCCCTCGCCGTAAACGGGGGTATCGGCATGAAACGGCATTTTGCCCGACAAAACCGTGATTTTGTCAAGACTTATGGCAGACGAGCCTGTGTTTTTTAAGATAAAATGATATTGGTTGTTGTGTTGTGTGACCTCCTGCTTATAAGCCTGCATAAAAGAACCTTCTTCAAATTCACAGATGTAATGAGCAGCATCGGTACACCGCATTTTTTTGGGGAGAACGGCGGCAAAAGGATTGCATTTTGCTGCATGCCTCATCATTTGTCAGCATAATATATTTAAATATGTTACTTCCAAATACTCTAAAACATCCTTTAGGCACAAATCCTTTTTGTTAAAAACCTTTTTGCTGTGAATCCAACTCACTTCCCAGTCGGCCAGCTTATCATAAAAGGCATTTGCCCGCCAGGCTTCCCGTCCGTATACCAATGGCAGATCTTCCTCAGCGTATTCAATATCCTTATCCAAGCAGTCTGACAGCATAGCAAAAAATTTAGCCCATCGGGGTTTGTAATACTGGCTGATTAAGCCGGACCATTCTCGCCAGGCATAATCAAATATTTCCGGATTTTCATCAGGCCCCCATATCGTGACCAGCGCGGTTGCGTTATAGTCATACAGCCGCTTTTCTGCATCTGTATCTCCGAATCGGCAAGCATCGTCAATCCATTTTTCAAAGCTGAATTCCGAACGGCAGGACAATAAATCGTCAATATCATCCAAAAGCGTCAGAAATTGCCCGGAAAGCCTCTTAAACCCTTCCTTCTCGCGGTTTAAAAAGCTTTGGCTGACCTCGCGGTATAGATCGAGGGCATAGTTGCTCAGTATTTGTCTTATAATATCTGTCAAATCATATGCGTATCCGTCTGTTGCAGACGCGGTTTGCCGCAGAAGCCGATAAGCCTGTATCAGCCGCTTATTGCCGTATGATGTCACAAAGCCGTTATTTGGCCCCGATTTTTTTACACGAACGGCCGGGCGTGCACAAATAACGGAGCTGCTTTCCACACCGTTTGTACCGGGTGCATAAGCGGTGCGGCGCAAAAGCTGCCAGGCCTCTTTAGCCGACCGGGCAGAGGTGTTATATCGCCTTTCGGCATATTGATTCAGCCAAGCCGTTATATCCGCCCTATCGTCTGCGGTCAGCATCTCAAAGGCCAGGTCATAATAAACCGGATTTTGATGAATCCCCTCCATAAAAAGTCCGGTACCGCAGACCGGTAATTGTTTTGCCTTTAATGCTAGATATTGGTTTTCTGCAAGAAGCGCCAAATCGCCATGCAGCTTTGTTCGACCGCCGAAGTTATGCAGGTTGCCGGTGATGAAATTATAGCCCCAAAAGTTTTCGTTTTTTTGATAAGCGTTTCCGTTTAAATCCAAAATCAAAAGCCTGTTCTTGGGGACGGCACAAACAATGTCCTTGCGGATAGACCAAGCCTGCATGACCCAACGGTAATTTGCATCAAAGGCTTGAAAGAGCGCAGAGATGTTTTCGCCTACTTTTTTTAAATAGTCACTGCCTTCCTGCGCGGGTGTTCCCTCGTGAAAGGGGTCGGCAGCGTAAAAACCGAAGCTGCCGAGCAATTCCCTCTGCTTTTGTAAGAAGATGAGGCCGATTTTTGTAAAAAGCGGATCGGTGGGGTCAAGCTGTGCCGTTGGCTCCATACCACACCATTTTTTTTGAAGCTGAATTTTGCTGTGGGGATATTTTTCTATACAGGCTTTAGGCACAAAGCCCGAAAAGCCTTGCTGAATCGGATGCATGCCAAGCTCCGTTTGGCGCTGCAGTATTTTTTTTCCTAATAATAAGCGTTTTTTTATCCAGCTTTTAGGCAGAGGGCCGCCGAAACCTTCAAGATTTGTCATCCATTGCCAACCCAAAAAGGCCGGGCCGGCCAAAAAAGCTCTTGCCTCTGCATCGTGAAAGCCCAGTTCAAGCAGCGTTTCGTACCAGACAGCTTCAATGCCTACGGCACAAAGGGGCATGTTAATACCGTTGAGCGCCATAAAGTCAATTTCTTTTTCCCAACGGTCAAAGTCCCACCAGCAGGCGCTGTAATGAAAGGTACAATAATTCATATAGGCACGATATTTCTGGTCAATTATACGGCGGTACGGTTTTGGCCGCGGCAATGATTTCGGCAGATCGAAATGGCTGCCGCACCAAGATATATTTACATTAGCGGTATATTTCAGATAATGCCCCAGTGCGGCGGCTATGCTGACAGGATTGTTCCCCCGCAGAATAAGCCTGTTGTTTTGCCAATCTATTTCGTAGACATCTTTTCCGTTTTCGCTTTCTGTATAGGCATAATCTGTTTGATCTGCATGGTTTTTCAGAATCCGCCGCAAAAACATATCCATCATAACCAACCTCCGTCTTTTGATATCTTCATTATAAACCCGTTTTAAAGGAATAAAAATAGAAAAATTTAAGAATTATTTATAAATTATCAACACAGACGTTTAAACGCGCATATGCCGTATACGGCGGTATCATATCTTGGTGCATGGCCGGTATGCGGTTTTTAAACCCTTGTGTGATATATGCGTGATATCAATGAAAGATTTGCCTTGCGCTGCGGCAGAAAAAAACATTGACAACACAGTGGAGCGATGTTATAATAAAAAAGTAAAAGGTCGGGTTGATACGGGCGATATGCTCCCATCTGCAAAGGTAGAGTAGGTGAACTTATGAATGAACTTGAATTAAAATCGGTATTTTCAGCTTTGCGTTGCCATCTGGAGGCAGTGAAATACACTGTTTGTAATCCGGATAAATGGAAGATGACGGATTTTTTTATCAATGTCAACAAGCTATATTATATTTGCAAGGGCGAGTGTGAGATAACGATTAACGGCCAAAACTTACATCCCGTAGCCGGCCAAATGGTTTTTATTCCCCAAAACTCAGTTGTTTCCTGTCATATGGTTGGGGGGAAGGAATTAAAAAAATTTTGGTGTCATTTTTACAGCAATCCCAGATGTGACGTCAACGATCTTTTCAACTGCGAATATTGTGTTACAGCTAAGGATGATGAGTATCTCAAAACACTCTTTGAGCAGCTGTGCCTTACGCAAAATGCTCTGACGCCTATCGGCCAAGCTCACAATCAGCAGATCTTGACTTGTCTTTTAATGTATTATCTTGAACAGGCAGATGCACAGGCGAAAACCATGCTGCCTAATTTAAAGCAGGCCAACATCAGTATCAGAGCTGTTGAAGATTATATTTTGAATCATATGTGGAAAGAAATAACGCTTCAAGATTTGGCCGACCTGTCGCATCTTCACCCAAACTATTTTTCTAAGTGCTTTAAACAGATTTACGGCATTTCTCCCATTCAATTTGTTCATAGTGTTAAGCTGAAAAAAATCAAAGAGCTTTTAGCGGATACCGGCCTGCCTATCGGCACGGTTGCGTCTAAATGCGGGTTTCATGATATATATTATTTTTCAAATTTTTTCAAGAAATATCAGGGGATGTCTCCCACACAGTATCGTAAACTGTTTGCCATTTATCATTAATCTGCACAATCAACGCGTTGATATAGATTGGCCGCTAAAAAAGCTTCACAGCACATTGACAGTCTGTTTTTCTGCCGCAGCATGTGCCGGGGAAGCTTTTTATTTAGTTAAAAATTTATAAATAAAAGTCTTTTTTTTCTATTTTCTTCCTTTACCGTTCT
>UQYH01000077.1 GCA_900545185.1 uncultured Eubacteriales bacterium
TTATTCTCTGTTTTTTAAGATCTCCGTCAATTTTATCTTTCTTAAATATCGAACCAGCATATAGCGTGTTGCAAAATATGTGATTACGATAATGGCAATGATAATGCCGTATTGCAGCGGTGAGATACTGACGCTGAAGCCGCCGTTGACGTTGGAAACACAAAACGGATAAGCTGCACCGACAATGAGCCTGCAAATCGGAAGTCCGATGATAATGGTTACCAGCATTAAATAAAACGACGCACCGAGATAGAAGGAATTGACGGTTTTTTCAGCATAACCGAGCGCCTTTAAAAGAGAGATGGAAAAGCTGCTGCGGTCGATTTCCAGCTTCATCAGCAAATACATCACGGCAACAAAAATAATAACGGATACGACAACCATCATGATAATCATATCCCACATCAGGGTCATGAACTTGTCCGCACCGTGCGCCAGATCGTCTTTGGCGATTTCCGAAAGCATCATATTGTGTTTAAAGTTCAGCTTTTCGTTTGAAAACACGGTGTTATAGTAATAGGTATCGGATGCTGGGCGGCGTTCACCGAGCTTTAAATCGTTTTCGTCAAAGTAGGGCAGTCCGAAGGCTTTTCGCATGGTGTCCAAATTCATAAAAAAGTATAAGCCGTTGCCGTACGGGACTTCTCCGGCAACCTCAAAGGCATATAAGGTATCATCTGCATTATCACGCAGCACAATCCGTTCGCCGATGTGATAACCGAATTTAATCCGCACGGAATCGGACATGTAAATTTTGCTTGCGTCATCACCCAATTGCGAGGCAAATGTAAAATAGGGGTTATCGGAATCAATCCCCAACAGCGTAACCTCCATTTCGCTGCCGGTCATAGGAAAATCGGCATAAAAACCGCGCGTATAGCCCAAGCAAGGATTTTTGGGTAAATCTGTTACGGGATTGCGCAGAATGTACATATATGAAAACCGTATATCGTTCGCAATATCATGAATATACACGTTGATGCTGCCGTAACAGGCGACAGAAAACATAATCAGCAGCGCAGCAATGGTCATGCCGAAAAAAAGGGTCAGGTTGCCGGAAAATTCACGGAAAAACTGACGGATTTTGTATTTTTTTCCAAACTCCATTTGGTCGGACAACGGAATGGAAAACCGGCCTTTGTGCTGTGCGGCGTTATGCAGCATGGCAAGCGGCGTAGCTTTTAATTTTTTGGAAAGCATACATCGGTTAATCAAAAAAGATGCAAGCGTGGGAAGCCCCAGCCCGTAAGCTATAAGATAGGGCGGAAAAACATGTTGCAGCTTTGGAAAGGAGTAGAGCGAGGCGGAAGAATTGGCCATGTAATCGGTCAGCATAAAACCAACTGCCGTACCGATTGCGGCGCCGATTGCTGCAATCCGCGTCGGTGTTTTCATGTAATGTGAAAGAATTTCTTTTTTGCTGTATCCCAAGGCGTAGAGCGTGCCGATTACCGACCGTTCCTTTTCAACGGTTCCGCTTGCGAAAACAGCAAGCATATAAACCAGCAAAATCACGAGAAAGACACCGACAACCAGGGCAACCTGCTTTCCGATTCGCGAATCGTCAATCGCACCGTGAATACGAGGATTATATTGTGCTTCGTTAAAGGAGGAAAGATTCACTGTTTCAATCTCTGTTGATTCTGCCAGATACCGGCCAAACGTACTGTCCAGCTTGTCAAGACCGGCATAAAGCTCTAAGGCGGCATCGGAAAGCGCGCCGGTGTTTGCTTCTATGCCGGCTTCTGTCAAGTTTTTGCCGAATCGTTCAATTCCCTTGGCTAAATCCGCCGTCCCGACCTTTAAGCGGCTTGTTGCATCACCGAAGTTTTTTCTGACATCGGCTGCCGCTTGCAGCTGTGCCTTTAAATAAGTATCTTTTATGGCACTTTCATCATTTTTTAAATGAATCAGTTTATCCTTTACATCACGTGCAGAGCAGTGTTCACCCAACTTATAGGCATAATTGTAAATGGTTTTGTTATTTCCTCGTATGCGTTTCCAAGCCGACTGTGTGACAACAGCCACCGAAAATTCATCATTGGGCGCAACATCACTGTTGTTTTGCTTTACATAGCTGTATTCGGGCAGACAGCCGATACCGCATATGTAAAAAATATTCTGATTGATTACAACCGAATTGCCGATGGACAAATTATGGTCTTTAACATATTTTTTTTCTAAAAAAATGTCGTCATCCGCTTGCGGCAGGGTACCGGCTTCAACATGAGGCAGATTCAGACGCATTCGGTTTGAAAAAAGACGGAGCGTTGCACCCGTGTTTGTGTTTACATCTGTGTAAAACATTTTCTCTGTCGTGACGTTCAGCTCAGCCAGGTCCTTTAAATTCCGCCCCGATAGCGGCGTGTAGGTTTCGAAGCTGCCGTCCTCTACGTTAGAGAGCTTCCATTCATCATGTATGGTTCGGTAAATAGAATCGCCTGCTGAGCAGAGCGAAACAACAAGCGCCATAGAAAGAGCAATGATTGCAATCATGGAAAGATTGCGAAGTAAGTTTTCTTTAAAATCACGATTGATTCTGTTATTTAAAATCATACTACCACTCCAAATCCTGCGCCGCGATTCGGTATGGGGGCACATCCTCCCTGCTGACGGCACCATCCTTTAAAAATACGGTTTTATGCGTCATTTGGCTGATGGTTTGGTTGTGCGTTACTATTAAAATTGTTGTGTGATACAGGGCATTAATACGCTCTATCAGCTCTAAAATATCCTTCGAGGTACGATAATCCAGCGCGCCGGTCGGTTCATCACACAGCAAAAGCCGCGGATTTTTAATTAAGGCTCTGCCGATAGAGCAGCGCTGTTGCTGACCGCCCGAAAGCTCCTGCGGAAAACGGTTTTGCAGCTCTTTCAGACCGAGCACATCCAACAGTTCGTTGCGGTCGAGCGGAGACTCGGATAAATATTCGCCGACTTGAATGTTTTCGAGCACCGTTAAATTGGGAACTAAATTGTAAAACTGAAATACAAACCCTAAATATCGGCGGCGGTAGGCCGCAAGCTCTTCTGCTGTCAGCTCGGCTATGTTCAGCCCATCGACAAGCAGGGTGCCGCCGTCGGCAGAATCAAGGCCGCCGATGATGTTGAGAAGCGTGGATTTGCCGCTGCCGGACTGGCCGAGAACGGTACACATTTCCCCCTTATTGACAGACATGTTTACACCGTTTAAAACATTGACCTTGGCAGTATCCTTGCCAAAGCTTTTGGTTAAATTTTCGATTGCAAGGTAAGGCATACGCAACCTCCGACAGTTTATATCGTGTATGGAAGGTTTGTAATAACTAACTATATTATAATTATATATCGCATATTTTATTTTGTCAATAGGCGCGGTTAAAGAAATCAAACAGGCGGTCGAAGAAATCAAACAAGAGAGTTAAAGACATCAAACAAGGGAGACAAATTCGTATATGGTGCAGCGATATTTGTCTCCCTAAGTTATTGCATCTGTCTTGTATCAAACGATCTTAAAACGTACGGGAAAAAATATCATCCTTTTCCAAAAGTTCTTCCACTGTGGAAAAACCCAGCCTGTTTAAAAGCTCAATGACGTATGGATTTTCGGCAGGGGAGGCGTAGACGGCTTCGTTTCCGTATTCTTCAACATGTTCATGCGCTTCGGCAGGATCGATCAGCACCTTCGGTCCGCCGACGCAGCCGCCCTTGCAGCCCATCCCTTCTAAAAAGTTGGCAGAGATTTCACCGTTTTTAACCTGCTCGATTAAAGCGCGGCAGTCAGCAACACCATCTACATATTTTGCCGAAAGAGGCAGCTTGCGTTCGGCGCGCAGCCGTGCCAAACAGCTTTGAACGGCGCGGCTGACACCGCCCGTGTAGGCATAAATCCGACCGGCGGTTGAGGAGTGCTCCCGATCGTCCTCTGCTAAAAGTGCAGGGTTTACATCCGCAAACTCAAATACCTCTTGCATTTCCTGAAATGTCAGGACGTAATCGACCGCATCGGCAACATCCGGTTCCTTAGCTTCGGCTTTTTTTGCAATACAGGGGCCGATGAATACTGTCACGGCATCGGGGTGCAGCCGCTTGATGCTGCGGCCGCAGGCCACCATGGGCGAAACCGAACCGGGGATGTGATCCATAAGCCCTGCCTTGCGACACATGGAGAGCCAAACGGGGCAGCAACAGCTGGTTAACATATAATCCGATTCGGTTTGAACGGCGCGGTCAAATTCAAGCGCTTCTTTCAAGGTGAGAATGTCAGCAAAAAGCGCGACCTCTACCATTCCTTCAAAGCCGATTTTTTTAAAGGCGCTGCGCAGTCTGCCCGGTGTTACCTCGCGGCTGAACTGGCCGATAAAGGCCGGTGCAATCATGGCATATACGGCTTTGCCTTCGCCGATTTCTTTCAGCATGGGAAGCGCCTGACCGGCGCTTTTCAGCTTATCGCTGTTGCACACATTCACGCATGCGCCGCAAGCCTCGCAACTATCGTGATCCAGCACGATGTCGCCGTTTTCGTTTCTTTTTAATGCGTCAAACAGACAGGCGTTTATGCAGCTGCAATTGTCGTTTTCGCAGTCGCATGGCTTATTATCCAGCATAACGGGTTTATTTTCGGGCGAAAGCAAACATTCCAAATCATGCGGATCGATTTCGTCCTTTTCCAGTTTTTTTAATGCTTCCTCCAGCTGATTTTGTAAGGCCGCCTTTGTTAATGTAATGTATAAATCCTTAAATTTTTGCATAGATATTTCCTTTCGTAACAGATGGCATATGACTATTATTTGTGTTTTTTTGTAATTTATGCTGAATGAAAGGCATTATCAGAAGCTGCGGTAACATACAGTCATTTTGCAGCGGCATTCATCGCTTATTCCTCCGGTGCTGTCTCTGCGCTTGTTTTATGCTTACGTAAGCCTTTCTTTTGCGTTGGTTTTGTGCTGCGGTCTGTCGGCGTGGTGCCGTTTTTGCGCTTTTTTAAGCGGAACAGCGTCAGCAGTGCAAACAAGACAGCGACGGCGGCTAAGACGGAAACCAAAATCAGCGCAAGGTAATTTTTTTCGACCTCGTACAGTGTAAATTGACTGTCTGCAACCGAAAATTCACGATAGCTGCCGAATTGTTTGGTGCTGACCTTTTCCAGTGTATCGCCGTTTTGAATATATAAATCCGTATGCCCCTTTTCGGATTTGGGCAAATACCGCACCGTATACCGTTCGGTATATGTGCCGCTGATGGCTACGTTGTAGCTGTCTATGGTTGTTTTACCCGAAAGCGCACCGGCCGATTCTGCCGTAACATGGGCGGCATCATCAAATGCACCGCAAATTAAAATAACGGATTTGCCGTCATCACGCGTGGTCTCGGAGGTGATAATATCCATATTCCGATGATATTCGGCGGTTAATGTAGTGTCATAGAGCGGCTGTGTAAAATCGTAATCGCTCCACTTGCCGTAATAGCCCTTCTTTTCCGGCACCTTGGGAATCTGATCCTCGGGAATCGGCGTTTTATATACAAAGGGGAGAGTGGCAATTTCTTTATCATCTGCCACAAAGGTCAGTGTAAAAGTAACATCCTTATTAAAGCCGGATTTCATAAAGGATACAAATCCCTGTATATCCGTTGGTTCAGCATAACCTGCATAGCTGATGTCGTCCAATCCACCCAAATCATTTTCTACAAAACGGTTTCTCCATAATGATTCTTTGGGTGCATTACCTGCAATGGAACCGGCGTATTCTTCATGCTCGGTCACGGTCACAAGAGCGGCGCAGGAGGAAACGGTGGAGCCTTTGCCAACGATACCGCCGACATAATCCTTGCCCGAAAGCTGACACTTTGCAGCGCTGCTGCGGATGACGGAATCCGAAAATCCGGCAATACCGCCGACATAGCTGCCGTCCTCTGTGGTTACGGCGCCGTAATTGTCACAGCCGATGACCGTCCCCAGGTTCATACGGCCGACAATGCCGCCACTGGAGTTCTTTTTAGCATTAATTTCGGCATCGTTTGTGCATCGACGCAAAATAGCTTTGGTTTTATAGGTGAATTGCAGGGTTCTGCTGCCGTTTTTGGTTACGTCATCCTCCGGGTCAAAATCATATTCAATGGCCATAGAACCGCAAATGCCGCCGACGTTGACATCGCCCTTGACCAAGCCGATATTGTGTGACGCATCAATTTTACCGCGTGTGCCGCCCGTGTCCTGGTCGGATACATCCTTTATAATATCTTCCTTTTCCTTGCCTGTGGCATCGTCATACGTATCCATCAACAGGTCGGTAATGGCTTCAAATTCGCGCGTCATGGTGTCCAAATCGTCAATTAAATTGTCCTTTTTGTCCGATACGGTTTGGTTCAGCGATGAAAACGCATCCTGCATGCTTTGAATGGAATCGAACAGCGAATCCATATTGGCACGAAAATCATCCGATGGGGTAGGCACTTGAATAGCGCCGTCGGATGATAAGGTATCGACCACCGATCGCAAGGTGTCAATTGATTTTTTAAGCTCGTCAGCACCCGATTTCATATGCTCTGTTGCTTTTTTGGCGCTGTCTGCCGCTTTTTGTGCCGTTTCGGAAGCGGTCTTGATGGAATCCAGCGCCGGGCGCAGGGCATCTACAGCCTTGCGCAGCTGCGGAATCGCTTTGGATAGATTATTTAAACCCTTTTCAATCAGCCGCAGGGCTTCGTGCAGTGCATAAAAATCCAGATTATCGGACATCAGCCAAAACGCATCCATAACAGAATGGAGCGATTTGGCAATCATTTCATAGCTGTTTGCTAAGTCACGCAGGGCGGTTATGGTATCTTTGACGGTGGAGGAAATAAAGCCCTGTTTATACAGCTCGTCAAGAATTTTAACAACATCCCGAATGGAGCCGGCCGCATCGTTTAAACGTTCTTGTATCTTTTGGATGGAGTCAATGACCTGCTTAATTTCTCCGCGGGCATCTCTGTGGTCGCGCAGCGCGTCAGAAAGACCGCGCAGAGCCGAACGCAAATCGGTTAACCCGTCCTGAATGGAATCGCTTACATAGCTTAGCTCACGATGCGCCTGTGCCAATTGGTCAGAAGCCTTTTCCAAATAGCTTGACGCGCTGTTAAAATGATTGGTTGCATCGTCATTTTTCTTTGCAGCTTCAGAAAGCTCCTTGCAGGCCTGGGACAGATAGTCTGTACTTTCGGTCAGTGCCTCTAACCCGTCCGCCATTTTGCCTGTGGCAGAGGAAAGGGAGTCCAGCGCGGGCTTAGAGTCCTCCAGCGCTTTATGCACCCTGTCCGATGCTTTGTTAACCGAATCGGTCAAGTCGGTTGTGTAATCCGTTAACTGACCGGAGATGGTTTCCATATTGTCACTGACGCCGCTGATGGTATCATTAATCGAATTTACATGGTCTGAGATGGCGCTGTCCGAGCTGTTTAAGCTGCTGTGCATGGTATCGGTCAAGTCCGAAAGCAGACGGCGCATACCTTTTAACATATCCTCGGTAAATTCCAGCATAACATAAGGCTCTGCCTGGCCGCAAATGCCGCCGACATCCTTGCGGCCGTTCACTTCGCCGCGGTTTTCGCACTCGCCGATGTAACCGGCCTGCCTGCCGCAAATGCCGCCGACGTTATAGCCGACAGAAGGGTAGCCAACGCTGCCGTAATTTGTGCAGCGCAGTACATTTCCCTTGGAATAACCGCAAATGCCGCCGGCATCGGTTGTGATGTTTTGATTTTCTACCGAACGGATTTTTTTCACGTCAATATCCGTTGTATCAAGCTTCATATCCTGCAACGATTTTTTGGGTTCCGTATCGGTTGTGTTCACACTGCCGTGATTTTCACAGCCTTCTACTGTGCCGAAATTTTGGCCGCAAATGCCGCCTGCGTAGTTTTTAGATGTCATCGTACCGGTAAAACGGGCGTTAATAATTTTACCGCTTTCGGTCTGATAGCCGCAAATGCCGCCCGATCCCGTGTTGCCGGAAACCGTACCCGTAAACGAGCAATTTTGAATAGTTCCGCTGTTTTCACCGCAAATGCCGCCGATTTTCTCGGCCGTACCGCCGGGGGTAACGGTACCGGATACGTTTAAATTTTCAACGGTTCCGCTTTTTTGAATGTAACGGAACAAGCCCAGCGCAGAGCCTTTTTGCGTAATGGTTACACCGCTGATGGTGTAGCCGTTGCCGCGCCAAATACCGCCGAAGGTGGGAATGGGTGTAAAGTCTGTTTTAGAAAGGTCAATATCGGCCTTAAGTTCAACAACCTTATTTTGAGACCAGGTGTCGGTTTTGCATTTTTGTGCCAGGCTGTAGAAATCTTCGGCACTGTAAATCAAAACAGTGTTGCCTTCTGCCAAAACCGTTGCAAAAGAACCGAATAAGGGTATCAGCATCACAAACAGCAAAAAGACAGCGATTGATTTATTCTTCATCATCTTCGTGACCATCGGTCAATGCCTCCGTTTCTCTTGTTACATTATTAATGTTAACCTGTGCTTCCATTTTACCGCGAATCATACCGTGAATATCGGCATCCACAAAGCCGTTAATATAACCGCGTACACGGCCGTTTACAAAGAAGCGGCCTGTTTCGTGCTGAATCAGCTCCGGCTTTTTAATGCTGAATTTTGTCTTTTCGATAATGGTATCGCCCAGCAGCAAAATTTCGGGCAGTACCAGCATAACCAAAAACATGGATATGAGTGTACCGTTACACAATGCCGAACCGATGGATACAACCGTTGGATCGGTGGAAAGCTTACCGATTAAGAATCCGGCCGAAGCGAGGATTGAACCCGATGTAAACACGGTGGGGAAGGCAAAGTTCAGTGTACCGCGCATGGCCTTTTTAATCGGCAGCGATTTTTTCAGCTCCATGTATCGGCTTGAAATAACAATGGCATAGTCAATGTTAGCGCCCATCTGGATGGAGCTTACAATTAGGTAGCTCATAAAAAAGATAGGCTTTTTTGTAATATACGGCATCGAAAAGTTCAGCCAAACGCTGCCTTGAATAACGGCGATTAGCAAAACGGGCAAGCCGGCGCTTTTAAAGGTGAAAAACAATACCAGAATAACGAATAAGACCGACAATACACTGACGATAATGTTATCCGTTGCAAAGGTCTTTTCCAAATCGTAGCTGCTTGTGGCATCACCAACAAGATACACGGTATCATAATATTTGGCGGCAACCTCATGAATCGTATCCAAAAAGCTGAAGGTTTCGTCGCCCTCCATGGGCAGATCCAAATACACCAGCATACGGGAATAATTCGGACCGGAGAGCTGTTTGCGGGCGCTGTCGAGCTGAATATATAAATCATCCAGCGTATCGTTCATATCATCATCAAATTCCACATAACCATCTGTTTTTAAGTCGTAAACAAACATGAACATATCAATCAGCGGCACACCGAAGCTGTCTAAATTGCTGATGATTTTGCCGTAATCCTCATGATCGGCCGCATACATAATATAAACCAGCTTGGAAAGCTCAATGTCAATATCCGTCAGTTCTGCAAACTGACGCGGTGTCAGCGAATCGGTTAATACATATTCATCCTTTACCTTCACACTGGTTAAGGCCGTAACAGACTCAACCTGCGGCAAAGCCTCCAGTTCCTCTGTCAGTTGCTTTTGCTTATTATAATCTCCGGCCGGAATCACAAGCGCCGTTAAATTCTTTTGGCCAAAGGTTTCATTAATCATTGTTTTGGCAATCTGCATTTCATTATGACGCTGTGTATCTGAAGAATTGGCATCGTACACGTACGGGCATTTGGATGAAAACAAAAAGGCCAGCACAAGAGCGGCCACAAAAAGCGGTGGTACAATGTAGCGCAGCTTATACACAAAGCTGCCGAGTGACGAAACATCCGGCAAAAAGCTTTTATGGTGGGTTTTGTCAATGTATTTACCCAACACCATTAACAGGCACGGCATAAGAGTGAATACGCACAGCAGACTGAATAAAATGGATTTAATCAGGCACAAGCCCAAGTCGAAACCAATGCGGAATTGCATAAACATCAGAGCCAAAAGGCCGGAAACGGTCGTCAGCGAGCTGGCGGAGATTTCGGGGATTGATTTGGCAAGTGCACAGATAACAGCCTCGCGCTGGTCGTGCATCTGGCGTTCCTCGCTGTAATGGTGAATCATAATAATGGCATAGTCGATGGAGAGTGCAAGCTGCAAAACCACCGTAACGGAATTGGACACAAACGAAATTTCACCGAACCAATAGTTAGAGCCTTTGTTTAAAATGGCGGCCGCCACAAAGGTTAACAACAGCGCCGGTACCTCCATATAGGTTTGGGAGGTAAACAAAAGGACAGCCACGATAATAACGGCGGCAATGCCCAAAACCATGTTCATTTCGCCGTCCAAGGTATCGGACATGTCGGCATCGCTTTCGGAAATATAAGCATCATATCCGGAAACGGCCTCGCGCAGCGCGGCGTAGCCCTCATCGGTAACCGAATCGCCCGACTGCCCCTTTAAGGTTATGGCAAACAGCGCACAGCCGTCTTTGTAATAATCCTCTGTGTCGTCAAAATCAATGGTGTTTACCTGAGGCAGCTCTTTCAGCTTGTCGCACAAGGCTTCGGCTTTATCATAGGTGATGTTGGCAATCATAATTCGTGCGGTAGAATAGGTGACAAATTCATCTTTCATCACCGTAAGACCTTGTCTTGTTTCCATATCGGCCGGCAGATAGGCCGTAATATCATCACATACCTTCACCCAGTTCT
>UQYH01000078.1 GCA_900545185.1 uncultured Eubacteriales bacterium
AACATTTTCTTAAATTCGACAAAACATACAAAGGCGGCAGCAGGCAGATTTTTGAAAACGGTGGCGCGAAATGCAGAAATTTGTGAAGTGACTGCTGTTTTTTGGCAGGTGAATCAAAGAGTTTGGACAAATGCGTTTTGGGAAAATATTTTTTGCTAGAATAACGCTGTCGAAGGGGGTGAGGGCATGCAGGATGCGAAAAACGCAATAGCGCGATATGTGCGGCTTTTGTTAAAGCGGCCATCCGAGGAGGACAGCCGAGAGCTTGGGGAAGCGGAGGACAACCGCGACAATGCGATGGCAATTGCCAGTGCGCTGGTGGAACGAGCCAAGAACGGAGATTTACATTCCATTAAAGAGGTACAGGCTTTAACCGAGGCCATGGCAGAGGACGAAAAAAAGGAATTTGAAATGCCGGCACGGGTTTTGGCCAAGCCGTATTTGGAGGTGTGGCGCGATATAAAACGCGGTGCGCACACGGAATATGTTTTATACGGCGGCCGCGGCAGCGCTAAATCGACCTTTATCAGTTTGGCGGTTTTGGACGTGATTTTATCAAAACCGATGCTGCATGCGGTGTTATGCCGCCGTGTGAAGGATACGCTGCGCGACAGCGTATACGCGCAGATGAAGTGGGCGATTGGGGAGCTGAAGCTGGACGCTTTGTTTGACTGCCGTGTGAATCCTATGGAGATGATTTATAAGCCGACGGGGCAGAAAATTTATTTTCGCGGAGCGGATGACCCGGCCAAGCTGAAATCCATTAAAGTACCCTTTGGCTATATTGGTGTTTTGTGGTTTGAAGAGCTTGATCAATTTTGCGGGGAAGAGGAAATTCGCAGTATTGAACAATCGGTCATCCGCGGCGGTGACGAGGCGTTTATTTTTAAATCGTTTAATCCGCCGAAAACGGCCGGGAACTGGGCAAACCAATATGTGCAGCTGCCGAAGGAAAACAGGCTGCTTTGCAAAAGCAGTTATCTGGATATTCCGCCGGAGTGGCTGGGGAAGGTGTTTTTAGAGGAAGCGGCGCATTTAAAAGAGGTGAATCCCGGTGCGTATGAGCATGAATACGGCGGTGTGGCAAACGGTGAAGGCGGCAGCGTGTTTACCAATTTAACACTGCGAGAGGTGACGGATGAGGAAATTGCGCAGTTTGACCGTGTGTATAACGGCATTGACTGGGGCTGGTATCCCGATCCGTTTCGGTTTCATCGTATGAGTTATTTGGCAGCGGAGCGGCGGCTGATTATTTTTGACGAAATCAGCGGCAACAAGCTGCCGAACCGCGACATTGCGCAAAGGCTTCGGGAGCATGGTGTAGAAAACCATGAGAGGATTACGGCCGATTCCGGCGGCGAGGGGCCGAAATCCATTGCCGATTTAAAAGAAATGGGCTTTAAGGTGCGGCGTGCGCGCAAGGGGCCGGGCAGTGTGGAATATTCCATGAAGTGGCTTTCGTCACTGCGTGAAATTGTGATTGACCCATCACGTTGCCCGGAAGCGGCCAAGGAATTTATGCATTATGAATATGAAACAACAGAGGCCGGAGAGGTTGTGAGCGGATATCCCGATCGGGATAATCACTCAATTGACGCGGTGCGCTATGCCTTAGAGGAAGTTTGGAGGAGGAAAGGGAAATGATTGGATTTGAGTTGGGGCATTATGCCCTGGTGCGGAGCGTAGAAAACGCTTTGGAGCAGGAGGTTTTGATTTCCAGAGAAATGGGAGAGGCCATGGCGCTTTGGGAACGCCTTTATAAAGACCGTGCGCCGTGGAAAAACGAAGATGTGAAAAGCCTGAACGTGGCGGCGGCCGTGGCCGGAGAGCTGGCTTGCCAGGCAACGCTGGATTTTCAGTCGCGGCTTTCCGGCAGTCGTCGGGCAGAGATGATGGACAAGGAAGTGTATCAGGATGTGATTTTTGACGTGCGGCGGTTTGCCGAATATGCCTGTGCCAACGGCGGCTTGGTGTTTAAGCCGTATTTGGACAAAAACAGGCTGGCGGTTGAATATGTACGCGCGAATCGGTTTTTTCCGCTGGAGGTGGACAGCCGCGGAAAAATTATATCGGCGGTCTTTATTGAACAGCTAAAGCACGATCGCAGGCTGTATACGCGGCTGGAGGTGCATCGGCTGACGGAAGAAGGCGTGAGCGTACAGAATCTTGCGTTTTGCGGCGGTGTTTTGGGCTTGGGGCGTCCGGTGCCGCTGGAGGATGTGCCCGAATGGGCTGACTTGGCCGGAAATGTGACCATTGAAGGCGCAAAAAAGCCGCTTTTTGCTTATTTTAAAATGCCGATGGCGAACACGATTGATCCCGATTCGCCGTTGGGCGTTTCGGTATATTCACGTGCGGTGGAGCTGATTCGTGAAGCGGACATGCAGTTTTCGCGTCTGATTTGGGAATATGAAGGCGGTGAGCTGGCTGTGGATGCCAGCGTTGATGCACTGATGCTGGAAAACGGTGATATGAAAATGCCGAAGCTGAATCGCAGACTGTTCCGCGGACTGGATATTGATATGGGCGGCAGCGATTTATACAGTGTATTTGCGCCTGCGCTGCGTGACACATCGTATAAAGACGGGTTGAATGAAATTTTAATACGCATTGAGGATGCGTGCGGTTTGGCACGCGGTACGATATCATCGGTGAATAATTCGGCGAGGACGGCAACAGAGCTGAAAATTCTGCGGCAGCGGTCTTATTCGACCGTGACGGATATTCAGAAATCCTTGCAGATGGCTTTGACGGATTTGGTGGATGGACTGGACATGGTGGCCACGGCCTTTGATTTGCTGCCGCCGGGCGAAGAACACACCGTTGTGTTTGAGTTTGACGACAGCGCCATTACGGACAGACAAACGCAATTTGAGGAAATGCAGGTTCTGGTTAGTCAGGGCATTATGGACAAGTGGGAATTTAGAACCTGGTATTTGGGTGAGACAGAAGAACAGGCCAGGGAGAAGCTTGCCAAAATGCAGGCAGAAAGACAAAAAGAGGCAGGTCATGCGGCGGAGGAGGAAGCGCCGCTCGGATAGCGGTCTTGTCTTTGGGTAACAGACGGTAAACAGACCCTGATTGGCGCGAAGGTGCCGATTGTACACTTATATAACCGCCTGAATCGGCGGAATACGAAATAGATGGCATCGGGGCAGGACTGGCTGCCGGACAAGGGAGATGCAAAAAAGAAAGGAGCAGAGATGCAAGAGGTTTTAAAAAGGCTTTACGGCGATGCCGTAACCGAGGAAAGCCTGGAGAAGTTTCGCGAGGAATTAGGCAAACGCTTTGTACCTAAGGCGGAGTTTAATCAGCGCGGAGACGAACTGAAGGCTTTGAAGGAACAGAACGCAGAGCTGGAAAAGGAAGTTGCTTTGTGCCGTGAGACACTGGCATCGACCGAAGGCGAAAAGAAAGAGCTGGAGGTGCAGGGGCTTAAATATGCAGCGGAAATTGAAGGCCTGAAGCAGCGCGAAACACAACTGACCGTAAGCGGTTTACTGGATAGGGCGCTGATGCAGGAGAAGGCGCGGAATTTGACCGCTGTGAAGGCTCTTTTGAACATGGAGGGCATTACCGTGGAGGACGGTGAGCTTTGTGGCCTGAGCGAGCAGCTTGACAAACTGAAGGCAGAATGCGGCTATCTGTTTGAACAAAAGGAAGGGAAGCTGCAATTTATGCGCCCGGCGGCAAAGGGCGGCATGCAGGTGACCCCGGAGGCTTTTCGGAGCATGAGCTACATGGAAAGGCTGCAAATGAAAAAAGAGCAGCCGGAGCTTTACAACTCGCTGGTAAAAGCGAGCAAACGCTAAGCATTAAAAATTTTGGAGGTAGAAAAAATGGCAACATACTTAAATTTTCCGTTTGATGAAGATGTTTTTGTACAGAGCTGGGAGGCGGCACCTGATCCGACCAAAACAGCCATGATTGACAGCGGTGCACTTGTGGAGGACGGCTTGATTGAAGCGCAGATTCAATCCGAAGGCAGCCTTTACACTGTTCCGTTTTACAGCCCGTTAAGCGGCGATCCCGTGAACTATGACGGTGCGACCGATATTACCGCGGCAGAGCCGACAGGCGGCAGCCAGACAGGTGTTGTGTACGGCCGCGGCAAGGGCTTTACGGCGCGCAATTTTGCTTCGGAGCTTTCGGGTGCCGATCCACTGGGACATATTGCCGTATCGATCGGCAAATATTGGGCGAAGCAGCGTCAGAACGCACTGCTTTCCATTTTAAAGGCCATTTTCGGCATTACAAGTGCCAGCGGCAACAGCAAAAAGTGGCATGATGAACATATTTTGGATTTATCATCCTCAACCGCAACGGCCTATACCATTGGTGCAACGGACTTAAACGATTTGGCGACCAAAGCGCTTGGCGACAACAAGAGCCTGTTTTCGCTGGCGATTATGCACTCTAACGTTGCGAAAACGCTGGAAAATCTGCAAATTTTGGAATACTGGAAATATACGGACAACAACGGTATTCAGCGTCCGACAGCTTTAGCATCCGTTAACGGCTATACCGTTATTATTGATGACGGTGTGCCGGTTGAAACGGTGGGCGGCACAGGCGCCAACAAGGAATTAACAACCTATACAACCTATCTTTTGGGTGAAGGTTCTATCCGTACGGCACAGGGTCGCGTTGATGTACCGGCAGAGGTCTATCGTGATCCGTCCAAAAACGGCGGTCAGGATACCTTATACACCCGTATCCGCGAGACCATTCATCCCAACGGCTTTTCATTTGTTGCGCCGACCTCTGACTGGACAAACAGCCCGACAGATGCGCAGCTGGGTACAACGGCTAACTGGTCTTTGGCCTTTGAACCGAAAACCATTCCGATTGCAAAGCTTGTGACAAACGGCTAAAACACAGGGAATGTATGCCGGGGCTGTAAAAGTCAAATTTTACAGCCCCGAAAGGGAGGCGAAACGTGTGGTTTTGGTGGATTATGATTTTTATACCTGCACCTATGGCGGCAATTTGGTGCCGCGATCTGTGTTTGACGGATTTGCGCGGCGCGCCGCTGTGCTGCTGCGCAGCATGATTTTGCAGCCGGAGGATTTGAAGCGGACGGATGATGAAAAAGTGCGTTTGCTGCTTTGTGAGATTTGCGACAGGCTGTATCATGAGGATGGGCGGCGCGGCATTAGCCGTGAGAGCCTGGATGGGTATGACGTGAGCTATACCGATGATGCAGGCGCATGCGAGATTCGTCAGCTGGTGCGGCAGAGCTTGGGTGCAGACGGCGTTTTATACAGGGGGCGGCGCCTGTGAAAATGATGGATTGTGTTTATTTGCACAAAAAGGACGGCAGCGAGGTTAAGCTTTTTGGTGTTTACACCACGGTGCAGATGGCCATTGAGACCGATCAGGCCGGGCATTACAGCAACGGAAAAATGGTGATTCGGATTCCCGAAGCACGGCTGCAAGCTTCTCCGGCCTGCGGTGACAGAATTAGAAAAGCCGGTGATGCGCATTGGTATACCGTGACAGAGATACAGGATAACCGAAAAAAGAGCAGCACGCTTTCGCATTGGAAGCTGGTTTGCCGCGGATGAGGAGATTGGTATGCTGGAGCAGATAATTGAGTATTTACAAAACTGTCCTTTACTTGGCAGTGCGCTCGGACAGGATTTTTTAAGCCAGGATGACGGCGCCGCAGGCGTGCAGCTTTTGAGCTGTGAGCCGATTTTGCAGCAATATGCGGACGGCGGCAGCCTGCGGCAGGCGATGTTTCGGATTTTCTTCCGCGAGGGCGGACGGGCAGAAGAAAACTGTCGGGAAAAGACGTATCATCAGGTGGCGGCGTGGCTTGAAAACAATGAGGCGGCGCTGCCTGAACTGGAGGAAGGGCAAACGGCACAAAAAATGGAGGTTGTGACAATGCCGGCGCTTTCAAAAAGACAATTCGGCGGCAATTGCTACAGCATGGACGGCCGTTTGATTTACTATCAAAAAGGAGTGTGAAACAATGCATAAAATTGTGAAAAGAAGCGACAAGCTGGCCTTTTTTGGTGTGTGCGATTCGAATAATTCGGTGACCTATTATCGCATGAAGGGGTTTAACGAAATCGCAACGCAAAAAGGTCCGATTGAATATTCACGTCAATACGTGGATGAGGAATTTGAGCAGGCAGATGTTGTGGGCTACAGTCCTACGGTTTCCTACTCGTTTGACCAATTTGAAGATAATGCGGTACACAGTGATTTGGTACACATTGCAGACCATGAGCTTTTGGGGGCTGATGCCGTTCGCTCTATTGTTATGGTGGATGTATCGAAAAAAGGTTCGGACGGGAAATGCCCTGCCATTAAACGCGATTTTGCTGTGATTTGCGACAGCGAAGGTGACAGCATGGACGCTTACACATACAGCGGCAATTTAAAAGTGAAGGGCGAAAAGGTATTCGGTACGGCAACATCATCGGATGACTGGGAGACCTGCACATTTGCGGCAGAATAAAAAAGAGGGCTGCCGCACGCTGTATGCGGCAGCCTTTTTGCGGAAATGAGGAATGAAAATGGAACTGACACTATTGGGCGGAAAGCTGCCCGATACAATTGAAATTGGCGGCAGGACATTTAAAATTCATACGGATTTTCGAAATTGGGTACAGCTGGAGGTGCAGCTGTTTGATGAAAGCAACTCCTTTTTGCGAAAGGTTCCCGAACTTTTAAAGCTTTGCTATGTCACCCTGCCGGATACGCTGCGCGAAGCGATTGACGGGATGGTTTCGTTTTATACGGGACCGGTGCGTCAAAATGTCGGGCGCGGCGGCAAGGCAGTGCGGCCGTCGTATAGCTTTTGGCAGGATGAAGAACTGATTTATGCGGCGTTTTATCAGCAATATGGGATTGATTTAACATCGGCAGCGCTGCACTGGTGGCAGTTTAAGGCGCTGCTGTTGGGGCTGGGGGAAGGCACGCCGCTTTATAAGGTGATACAATATCGGCGGATGGATACATCGCACATTCAAAATGCCGAGGAAAGACGTTTTTACAGACGGATGAAGGAGCTTTACAAGCTGTGTGACAACCGGAGCGAAACGGAAAAGGAGCAGGCAGCGGCGGAGGCTTTGGCTTCCTTATTTTAGGCAAAAAGGGGCGTTACAATGGATAGTTTTAAAAATTTCGGTGATAAGCTGATTGGTGAATTTGAACAAATAGGCCGTATGCTTTCGGAAAAAATGGCACGCGGTATTCAAAACGGATCGGGCGCGGCGCAAAAGGCACTGGAGACAATGAATGACGATCTGCTGGAAAGTCAGCAGAAATATCTTGCCGAAAAAGATAAGCTGGAACAGAAAATGGAAGAGGCAGAGGAAGCCAAATATCAGCGAGAGTTCCAGCAAAGGCTGAAAAAGGCAAAAACAGCGGAGCAGGCGGAAATCATTCGGCAGAATGAAAGCTATCGGCTGCAAAAAAAGGCAGACGAAAAATATTTGAAAACGCTGGAAGAACATTTGAAAAATGTTGAGGCAAAAATTAAAGCACAGAAAAAGGCCATTGTCAACGAATTTAACGAAATAGCGGAACGTGCGGCGAAAAGCCTGGAGGAGCTTGAACAGTCGAAAAATAAAATGACGGAAAAAATGACAAGCTACGGTTCGCTTTTTAAGGTGAAAAAAACCACCTTTTTAAATTCGGGCTTTAAAGGCACGAAGGAAACATACGAGGATACACTTTTGGATTTGTCGACATATAGGGCGAATCTTGAAAACTACAGTGCGCTTTTGAGAAAAATTAAGGAAAACGGAAAGATTCCCGTAGATTTGTTTCGGGTTATACGGGATATGCCGATTGATGACGCCATTCGGTATCAAGAGGCTCTCATTTCGATGGATGATGAATCGCTTTCAAAATATGTAGATGACTGGAAGGCCATTCAGGAGCTTTCGCAGAATACGGCAAAGGAAAGCTATGCACAAGAGACACAGGACGTGCTGAAAACAGTTACCGATGAGGTGCAGGCTTGGTACGGTACCATACCGGACGGTTTTTTTGAAGAAGGGTTACTTTCGGCCGAAGCGTTTAGAGATGGGTTTCTTCAAAAATTGCAGGGTATACAAGAGATTATGCAGAATGCGGTTTTATCCATTTTTGACAATGTTATGACGCAAACGGCCGGCGAAGGCGGCGGTATGGTGAACCATGTAAGCAATCAAAACACCGTGACCTATGTGTTAAACAGCGCTGGTGAAACGGTGGCGGAACAGCTGCGCAGTGCACAGGGACATGCAGCCGTTTCGAAGCTAAGGGGGGATTACAGTGGAGTTTCGATATGAAAATCAGGCAGGCTCTTTGTGCTTTTGCGGCGGCGGAGGGCTTTGGAATATAACAGATGTGAGCGGTCTTGGTTTGGTTGAAAAAAGCTTTCAGGTTGTCAGCTATGCCATGACGGAAGGGCAGATTACACTAAGCGAAAAGGCCACGGCGCGTCATATTACTTTGCGCGGTGACTGCCGCGCCGATCGCGCGGAGATATCGCGCGGGGTTCGGGTTTTGAATCAAAAGGGGTACATCAGCCTTTTGGCAGGGAGTGTGACGAGACGGATTGAGGCCTATTGCAGTCATTTTGAAATGGAAAAGCCCAGACACGGTTTGCGAACTTTTATTATACAATTTACGGCGGATGACCCCTATTTTGAGGGTGCGGAAACCATGTGCCGCGCCTTGTACAGCCGTGAGGATTTAATCAGCAGCAGCTTTACGCTGCCCTGTGTGTTTACCAAGGGAATTACGGACTGTATGGTTTGCAATGACGGTGATGTGCGATGCGAGCCTGTGTTTACCGTTATGTGCAAAAAGGTCGGGGAAAACACGGATCAACACGGCTTTTTGATTCAGAATCATACGACGGGGCACAGCATACAATTGGAATATGACATGGCAAAAAACGAAATGATTACCATTGATATTGCAAAGCGGCAGATTGTGAGCAATTTACAAACAGAGGATAACTATAACGGAAATCTGATTTATTTCCTCTCCGATGACAGTTTTTTGCATACAATGTTTATGGAGGTTGGAGACAACCATTTTTCGACCGTGAATTACAGCGGAGCAGATATGATCATTCGCTGTGAGGTTAAGGAAAAGCATTTGGAAGCGGTGATATAATGGAAAGCATACGGTTTTACGATTTTAATTTTCAGCCCGTTTGGGATATACAATTTGTCATTTCGGCCAACTGGCAGCTGTATTATAATGATATCGGCACGTTTGAACTGCACACGGATATTCAGGACGCGCTGACAAGAGTTTTGCAAACGCATCCGTATCTTGTTGCGGTGCAGGGAGATAAGCAGGCCATTATAACAAGCCGTCAGTTTGAAGGCAGTGAATGTGTTTTGTATGGGCGTACCTGCAATTGGCTGTTAACCAGGCGGCTGACACCGGCCTTTGAAGCCAAGACGGACAATGTGGAGACGGTTTGCAGATCCTTTGTATCGGACGCATTTGCGGACACGCCGGAGGTTGTGTTGGGTACGGCGGCAGGCATAGAAACGCAGCTTGCGTTTGAACAAAAGAGCGACACAACAACCTTTGATGCCGTGCAGGAAGCATTGGATAAGGTGAAAGCCGGGCATCGGCTGCGGTTTGATCCGCACGGAAAAAAGTGGATATTTGAAGTGCTGACGGGCAAAACATTGCCGCTGATTCTTTCGGAGGATAATCGAAATGCGTATGAAAGCGCATATACGGAGAATTTTTTGGACTATTACAGCGGCGGCTGGTACGAGGCGGAGCAGGCAGAGGATGCGGACGGGCATCGGCCCGATCCGGTGAGAACTTACTTGAGCGGTGACGAGAGCAAAACGGGGATTTATCGCTGGGAGTGTGCGCTGAGCGGCGATACGCAGGAGGCGGCAAAGAGCGATTTGCAAAAGCAAAAATGGGTTAAAAGCGTTACGGCGAAGCTGCGTGGGGTTCATTTTGGCACGGATTACAGCTTGGGAGACAGCTTGCAGTTTAAGATGCAGGCAGGTGGCTATTTTTTGAGCGATACCAAACGGGTTGAAGGGATTCACATTTGGTATGAAGCGCAGGAAATCGGTGAAGAACCGATTCTTTCATAATTGAAAGATGGGCTGTCGTCTTGCGAGGACGACAAGCCGGAAAGGCTTTAATTTTTCAAATGAAAGGCATATGGGGTTCTAAGCAAAAGAGGAGGATGCAGGATGGGATATAAAGTTAACTTTGTGGATAATGAAAAGGTGACGGGCAGTTATTTAAGTCAGCTGAATGAAGAACTTGGCGGCGGTGTTGCTTCGTTTTCGGACGACATGACGTACGGTGTGGATGATTTGAATGATATATCCGAAGAAATCATCGGCAAGGGTGTAACACGCGGCTGTGCACTCAGTGTGGTTGAGGGAACGGAAGGCGCGGCGGATCAGGTGTGCATCGGTGCCGGGAATTTGTTTATGAGTGACGGTCGGCGTGTGGAGATTGATTCGGACGGCGTGCTGTTGGATTTTACGGCCGGTGCGGTCAATTATGTTTGG
>UQYH01000079.1 GCA_900545185.1 uncultured Eubacteriales bacterium
GTTTCACCATGATTTTAGATACCAAAACAACCTGCCCGGAGGAAAGGGGCTTTTGTGTGCCCGACAAAGCGGCAGAACTTTTGCAGGACGGTTGCCCGGCTACATATCTGGCGGTTTATATTTGTGCATTGCAGCAATATTGCAAGGGAAATTTGCAAATTTCCAATGAACAGATAGCCGAACGCCTGAAGCTGAGCTTAATTGATGTTGTAAACGCATTTTTGTTTTACAGTTCAAAGGGACTTTTAAAAATACATCGGTTTACCAGTGTGGACGACGGGGATTTTGACATTGAATTTTGCTTCGGTAGTGAAAAAACACCATCCTTGCCGTTTAAACCCAGCTACAGGGCAAGTGAAATCAGCCGCGCACTGAAAGAAAATCCGCGTATGAGCCAAATGTATAAAATGGCACAGCAGATTTTGGGCAAAACACTCAGCTCGGCCGATACGGAGCTTTTATATTCGTTTCACGACTATTACGGTCTGCCGGTTGAGGTGATTTTGGTCTTGCTTGAATACTACACCTCGCGCGGTAAACGTTCGATGAAATATATGGAAAAAGAAGTTGGCAAGTGGGCTTCTGCCGGTATTAATACGATTAAAAAGGCAAAGGCTTATATTGAAAAGCGCGAAGAATTTTTAAGCTATGCTAGCCGTGTCCGCACCATTATGGGCATACAAGAGCGGCGTTTGTCAACGCGTGAGCTGACTTTTATCAATCAGTGGCAAAGTGAATGGAACATGTCTTTGGATATGGTCAAAGCCGCGTTTGAATTAACGGTTGACCAAACGGGCAAACTATCCTTTGCCTATATGAATAAAATTTTGGAATCCTGGGCTAAAAAGAATATTTCTGACGAGGCCGGGGCAGCGCAGGAGCGGCAAGCGGCTAAAGCGGCGAAAAAGGCCGGTGCCGTGCAGCCCGGTAAAAAGGCGGTAAAACCGTCTCGATACGATTTTGAGGAACTGCAAAGAAAGGCCTTTGAGGCCGTGAACCGTCCGGAAGGAGGTCGAAAGGCAGATGGCGTATGAGCGTTCGCTTTATGTCATGGTAGAAAGTGAATATGAGGAACTGAGACGGCATAATCAGGCCGATTTGGAAGCCAGACGCGCTGCCGTGTACGAGGCCGTACCGGCGATTCGTGCCATTGACGAGGAAATCCGTGCGGTGGGTTTATCCATTTGGAAAATTGCGATTGAAAACGCCGCGACGGTGCAGGCAAAGGTGACTGCCCTGCGTGAACGTCAAAAATCCTTGCAATTGCAGCGCAAAATGCTGCTTTTGGATAACGGCTTTGCCGCAGACGAGCTTTCCATGCGCTATATGTGTGACCTATGCCACGATACGGGCACCTGCGGCGATAAGCTTTGCGAATGCTATCGACGTCGGCTGGTGATGAAGGCATTTGAAAAATCGAACCTCTCTCAGCAGCTGCGCAATCAAAGCTTTAAGACCTTTGATTTTTCACTGTATTCGCAGGAGGTGGACGATACCTATGGTGTATCGCCTTACGATGCGATGCAAAACATTGTAAAGGTTTGCAGAAATTTTATTGCGGAATTTGACCGTACGGACAGAAATTTGCTGTTTTGGGGCGAACCGGGTTTGGGCAAAACCTTTTTATCCACCTGCATTGCGAAGGAACTGATTAAAAAAGGGTATTCCGTGATTTATGAAACAACCTACCGTATTGTTTCTCTGCTGGAGGAGGAACATTTTAACCGTTCGGCAGACGCAGAGGCGTTAAAATTGCAAATCGGTCGTTTATATGAAAGTGATTTGCTGATTTTGGATGATTTGGGAGCCGAATTTTCGACGGCTTACACAAACGCGGCTTTGTTTGAACTGTTAAATTCGCGGCTGATAGCCAACAAAAAAACGATTATCAATACCAATCTCAGCATACAGGAACTGGCAGAACGCTATTCGGATCGCGTTATCAGCCGCATTATGGGGAGTTACATTATGCTTGAGTTTATAGGGGAGGATCTGCGGCTGAAAACCACGGCGAAACAATTCGGACAAAACGGATGATATAGGATTATAGTGTAAAAAATAAAAAAGGAGTATTGGCATGACGCAGAAACGAGCAGAAATTATTGAAAAACACAAACAAAACGGTGTTATATTTATGGATGAAGAAAGCGTTTTTATTGATCCGGAGGTTGTCATCGGCGAGGGTACAAAAATTGCGCCCAACGTCCGTTTGGCCGGTCAAACCGTTATCGGCAAACATGTAACAATCGGATTTAATACCGAAATTGAAAATGCAACAATCGGTGATGAAGTGACCATTCGCCAGTCGGTTATTTTAGAAAGTAAAATAGGCAAGGGTACAACTGTCGGCCCGTTTACCTATGTGCGTCCGCATTGTGTGGTGGGAGAGCATGTAAAGCTGGGCGATTTTGTTGAAATTAAAAATTCCAATATCGGCAACGGCACCAAGCTTTCGCATTTAACCTATGTGGGTGATGCGGATGTGGGTGAAAAAATCAACTTTGGCTGCGGTACCGTTGTTGTTAATTATGACGGTAAAACAAAGCACAGAACCGTGATTGAGGACAATGCCTTTATCGGCTGCAATACAAATTTGGTTGCCCCCGTTAAGGTGGGTGAAAATGCCTTTACGGCGGCAGGATCCACCATTACGGAGGATGTTCCGGCAGATACCTTGGCCATTGCACGTGCCCGTCAGGTTGTAAAAACCGGTTGGAAGCGTAAATAAAAAGGATTAGCAGGGCGGCAAATCAGCTGCTCTGCTAATGCAATTTATATATTAAAACATACATACACTTTAAGAAAAAAAGAGGCGCTTACTGCCTTGAACAGGGAAAGGGGAATATACATACCATGATAACCCATGGCAAAGACGTTAAAATTTTTACCTGTAATGCAAATCCTGATTTGGCGCAAAAAATTGCGCAGGGGCTGGGACTGGGCGTGTGTGATGCAGAAGTCACCATGTTTAGTGACGGCGAAATCGGCGTAAACATTTACGAAACCGTCAGAGGTTCGGATGTATTCATCGTGCAGTCTACCTGCAATCCGGTTAATGACCATTTAATGGAGCTTTTAATTATGATTGATGCTCTAAAGCGTGCATCGGCCGGCCGCATCACTGCTGTTATGCCGTATTTCGGCTATGCACGGCAGGATAGAAAAGCCAAGGCGCGTGACCCGATTTCGGCCAAGCTGGTTGCAGATTTGATTACGGCTGCCGGTGCAGACCGTGCCTTAACCATGGATTTACATGCCGCACAGATTCAGGGCTTCTTTAACATTCCGGTTGATCATTTGCTGGGCGGCCCCTTGCTGGCTTCTTATTACTTAAACAAATTCCGTGACGATTTGGAGGATTTTGTTGTGGTATCGCCCGACTTGGGCAGTGTTACCCGTGCAAGAACCTTTGCTTCACGTTTGGATGTGCCGATTGCAATTATTGATAAACGCCGTCCGAAGCCGAATGTTTCTGAGGTTATGAACATCATCGGCGAAATTAAGGATAAACGCGTTATTTTGATTGATGATATGATTGATACGGCCGGCACCATTACAAACGGTGCAACGGCGCTTAAAGAGCGTGGTGCGAAGGAAGTATATGCTTGCTGTACGCACGCTGTTTTATCCGGCCCGGCCATTGAGCGGATTCAAAACTGCCCCATTTCGGAGCTGTTGGTGTTAGACACCATTCCGCTGACACCGGATAAGCAAATTGATAAGATTAAGGTCCTTTCGGTTGCCCCTGTTTTTGCCGAGGCCATTAAGCGCATTTACGGTGATATTTCCATGAGCGAGCTGTTTCGTTAAGCATTAGGAATGAAACACCATATAGGAGTCTTTTTGCATGAGCCAAAATGTGATTAATACAATAACAGAGCGGTACGACCGCCTGAGCAAAGGTCATAAGGCCATTGCGCGGTTTGTGCTGGAAAACTATGATAAAGCGGCGTATATGAACGTAGAGCAGCTCAGCGGCGTAACGGGTGTGAGCGAAGCCACGGTTGTGCGGTTTTCGGCCGAAATAGGTTATCCCAAATATCAACAATTTCAGCGCGCCGTGTGGGAATATGCCAAATCCAAGCTGACCAGTGTGCAACGGATGCAGCTTTCTTACGGACGGTTGGACACCGAAAACATTCTTTCCGGTGTGTTAAATTCGGATATTGAAAAAATCCGTACAACGCTTGAAGCCATAGACCAAACGGAATTTGAGTCCATTGTGGACTGTATTTGCCGCGCAGAGCGAATTTACATTGTCGGTCTGCGCTCGGCCTCCTATTTGGCCGGACTCTTGGGCTTTTATCTGCACCTGATTTTTGAAAATGTCACGGTTGTCAGCAGTGTCAGCGCCAGCGAAATATTTGAACAGCTGTATCGCATTAATGAAAAGGATGTTGTCATCGGCATCAGCTTTCCGCGTTATTCCAAACGTACGATTAACGCGCTTCGATATGCCAAAGCAAAGGGCGTTACGGTTATCGGTATTACGGATGGGGCGCTTTCGCCCATTAAGGTAAATGCCGATTATGCACTTTTGGCACGAAGCGATATGGAATCGTTTGTCGATTCGCTTGTGGCACCGCTTTCTGTGATTAACGCGCTGATTGTGGCATTGAGTGCAAGGAATAAAGACACGCTTTGCACAAACTTTGAGCTGTTAGAGCACATTTGGCACGAATATGATGTATACGATAATTTGGACGAGACAGAGGAGACGACTTCTTTGTCTCGTTCGGAAACTAAGAGTGAGACAGAATGAATATAAATGATTTTGATTATGATTTACCCGAAGAACTGATTGCGCAAACGCCGCTTAAAGAACGTACGGCATCGCGCCTTTTGGTGGTACACAGACATGACGGCAGCTTAGAGCACCGTCATTTTTCTGATATAAAAGAATATCTGCATCCGGGAGATTGTTTGGTGCTGAACAACACGCGCGTCATACCGGCACGTTTGTTGGGACATAGAGAGCACACGGGCGGTGCGGTTGAATTATTGCTGCTGCGGCACAAGGAAGGCGATGTTTGGGAAACCTTGGTGCGTCCCGGTAAAAAATGCCGCGAGGGTGACCGTTTGACGTTTGGTGACGGCAAGCTGACGGCCGAAATTGTTACGGTACAGCCGGATGGCAACCGATTGGTTCGCTTTTTTTATCAAGGTATTTTTAATGAGGTTTTGGCAGAACTGGGTGAGATGCCCCTGCCGCCTTACATTAAAGAAAAGCTTATGGATCCGGAACGCTACCAAACGGTATATTCTAAGGTAGAAGGCTCTGCGGCCGCGCCGACAGCCGGTCTGCATTTTGACAAATCCTTGCTGGAATCACTCAAGGCAAGCGGAGTGCAGCTTGCTTATGTAACGCTGCATGTCGGACTGGGTACCTTTCGGCCGGTTAAAGCGGAAAGAGTGGAGGAGCATGTCATGCATTCCGAAGCCTATAGCGTGACCGAGGAAACGGCGGCGCTTTTAAACCAAACACGCCAAAACGGCGGCCGTATTATCTGCGTGGGCACCACCGCAACACGTGTGGTAGAAACACTGGCCGATGAAAACGGTGTGATGCATGCAGGTGGCGGTGAAACCGATATCTTTATTTATCCGGGTTATCGGTTTAAAATGACGGATGCGCTTATTACCAACTTTCATTTGCCGAAGTCAACGCTTGTCATGTTGGTGAGTGCGCTGGCAGGTCGGGAACTGATATTAAAAGCCTATCAAGAGGCAGTGCAGGAACGGTATCGGTTTTTCAGCTTCGGTGATGCGATGTTCATTGTTTAAGTGATAAGATTTGCAAAACCAAAAACCCCGAAATGGCTTGATTTCAAGCCATTTTCGCATTTTAGGGTGAATTTACAAAAGGTGAAAAATCGTCAAAAAAGTGGCACCCTGATTATCACCTTCGACCCGAAGTGTAAACTTTGGGGTACTTCTTAGGGGCATTATACATTGACCCGAAGGTGATAAACAGGTACAAAATAAGACCGTTTTCTCTTGTGTGAGATTACGGTCTTATGGATGGTATTGAAGCATGAATTTGTGTAAATAAAAGACTTCTCCTCAAACGAGCAGTTTAAAGGAGAAGTCTTTTTTTGCGTTTACATTATTTGTCCATCATGGCATCTAAAACAGAACCCATGGTTTTGAACATAGAAGAAGCACCGCGATGCATTTTTCTGCGCTGCTTGTCGTTAATCGGGTCTATGGCCATCGTGATGGCCGAGCCGACCAGTGCGCCGGCAATCATGCCGCCTAAAAAACTTGTTTTCATTCGATTGTACCTCCGCATTTTGTTAGCCGCCTGTTACGATAGCAGGGCTGTTTCAAGTGCAAAATCCGTCTTGTAAACAGGATTGCAAGCCATAACAGGTCTGTGCTTTTAGTATGCGTTGGATTTTGTGATTTATGCGATTTTTTAATGAAAGCCGAAGAACAAATCCTTTTTTACATGGAATTTGCTTTTTCGGTGCAGGCCTGCATAGCAGCCATAATGGCACTGCGGAAACCACATTCTTCCAGTCGTTTTACGGCCTCGATGGTTGTGCCCTTGGGGGAGCAAACCATGTCTTTTAACTCGCCGGGATGCTTGCCTGTCTCAAGCATCAGCTTGGCCGAACCCATTACGGATTGCGCCGCCAGGCGGTAGGCTGCTTTTCGGGCAATGCCGTCACGCACGGCAGCATCGGCCATGGCCTCAATCATCATAAACACATAAGCCGGACTGCTGCTGGAAACAGCGATGACTGAGTTTAAAAGTGATTCCGGCAGAATTTCAACTTCACCGACGGCTTTAAAAATATCAGCTGCGGCAGTAAATTCCTCCTGCGAGACGGGCAGATGCTCTGCGGCAATTACGCTCATGCCGCAAAGCGCCATGGCCGGCGTGTTGGGCATAACGCGGATCACTTTTGCGTCAAAGCCGAGTGCTTCTTTAATAGCGGCAATTTCAACACCGGCCGCAATGGTGATAAACACCTTATCCTGAATCGTATCGGCGTATTTGTCACGCAGCTCGGCCAAAACGCCGGGCAAGATAAACGGTTTAACGGCTAAAATAATCAAATCGCCCTGCAATGCATTGCTGTTAGATTCTTTTGTATGAAATCCCAATTTTTTAAATTTTTTCAGCGCCTCTGTATTCGGGTCGCTTACATACATATCGTTTGCTGTGTATAATTCAGCGGCTAAAACACCGCCGGCAATGGCAAAGGCCATGTTGCCTCCGCCGATAAAGCCGAGCTTCATAAACATTCAGACCTTTCTGTTTTGTCAAATCACACGTTTAATTCCGGCACAACGCCCAGTTCGTTTTTACAGCGATTTAAAACAGGGGTTACATATTCCTGAATAAACAGCTGTGTTTGCTCCGGCGCGCGGCCGATATACTGCGAAGGCTTTAAGGTTTTTTTCAATTCCTCAATATCCAGAGGGAAGGAATCATCAGCCGCGATGCGCTCTAACAAATCGTTGGGCTTGCCTTCTTCCTTTACAACTCTTGCGGCAGCCATAGAGTGAACACGGATTTTTTCGTGCAGCTCTTGTCTGTCTCCGCCCTTTTTAACAGCCTGCATCATAATGTTTTCCGTTGCCATAAAGGGCAGCTCACTCATGATGTGGCTTTCAATAACCTTCGGATAGACAACCAATCCTTCGGCAATGTTTAAGTAAATGGATAAAATGGCATCGGTCGCCAAAAATGCTTCGGGCACGCTGATACGTTTGTTGGCCGAATCATCCAGTGTTCTTTCAAACCACTGTGTGGCAGCGGTGATGGCCGGATTTAAGCTATCGACGATCACGTACCGTGCCAAGGAAGAAATACGCTCCGAACGCATGGGATTGCGCTTGTATGCCATAGCAGAGGAACCGATTTGATTTTTTTCAAACGGCTCTTCCATTTCCTTTAAGTGCTGCAACAGGCGCATATCGTTGCTGAACTTATAAGCGCTTTGTGCAATGCCGCTTAAAATGTTTAAAACCTGCGAATCGACCTTTCTTGAATACGTCTGCCCCGATACGGGAAATACAGCCTTGTAGCCCATTTTTTCGGCAATCAGTCGGTCTGCTTCGCGCACCTTGTCCTGATCGCCTTCAAACAGCTCCAAAAAGCTGGCCTGTGTGCCGGTCGTGCCCTTAGAGCCCAAAAGACGTGCTTTTTGCATTTGATGCTCCAAATCCTCCAAATCCAGCAATAAATCCTGAATCCACAAGGTCGCACGCTTGCCGACAGTGGTCAGCTGCGCCGGTTGAAAATGCGTAAAGCCGAGGGTGGGCAGATCCTTGTAGCGCAGTGCAAAATCACTGAGTGCGTCAATAACGCAAATCAGCTTTTGATGAATCAGCTTTAGGCCTTCGTTTAAAAGAATTAAATCCGTATTGTCGCCGACATAGCAAGATGTGGCGCCCAAATGGATGATTCCCTTTGCGTGCGGACACTGCACACCGTAAGCGTGCACATGCGACATAACATCATGCCGAACCTTTTTTTCCTGCTCGCGCGCAACCTCGTAATTAATATCCTCGGCGTGGGCGCGTAATTCTTCCAGCTGCTCATCCGTAATGGCAAGCCCCAGCTCCTGTTCGGTTTCGGCCAGTGCAATCCAAAGCTTGCGCCAGGTTTTAAATTTTGTATCCTCCGAAAAAAGCGTTTGCATCTCACGGCTTGCATAGCGTGAGCAGAGAGGACTTTTGTAAACATCTGTTGCCATTGGTAACTCCTTTGTGTTTATTCTGCTTCGGCAGGCGCTTTTGCTGCCTTTTTGACTTCCTTAGGCTCTTTCGGTTCTTTGTTAAAGTTAATGCCGTCAACATAAATGTCAACGCGTGTAACCGATAAATCCGTCATGGTTTCAATGTTGCGTTTAATCACATCCTGCAGCTCTGCCGCAACAGTTTGAATTTTAACGCCGTAGTCAATACCAATGTGCAGTTCTACGATTACGGCTTTTTCTTCCAGTGTAATTTTAACGCTTTTGTTAAAATTCTTTTTTACAAACTTTTCAACAAAACCATCGGCAAAGGATGCGGCAATCGTCACGCCTTTTACATCCTTCACGGCCATGGCGGCAATTGTCTGCACAACCTCTTCGGATATTTTGATGGCTCCGTCCTCAACATATAATGTATTTTCTTCCATTGTAACAGCCTCCTTATTAAATCGATAACAATATGGTACACTACGATTAGTATAACACTTTTCCCTGTAAAAATCAAGTTTTTTACAGGGCTTATAATGTTGCATATTTAAATTTTCTGTATGCGGTGGGTGTGCAGCCGTTATAGCGGCGAAAAACGCGGTCAAAATAGACGGAATCCGAAAAACCGACCCGGCTGCAAATATCCGTCATACTGATTTTGGAGTTAATTAAAAGCTTTTCGGCCTCGTAAACCCGTACAAAATTTAAATATTGGCTCAGCGTGCTGCCGGTGGCCTGACGAAACAGCCGACACAAATAGCTGGGGTGCAGGCGAATGGCTTCGGCCATGTCTTCAAGCGTTATCGGTACGGCATAATGCGCGTCGATATAGGTAAACACAGGCTCCAGACGCAGCAAGGCGGCCGCGTTGTGAGAAGAACGCGCGGTAAACAGCAAATTGTTGCGGCTTAGGGCGGCTATGGTCAGTAAAATGTACCCTTTAATATATTCCTGCCATGCATCTGTTTTTTGAACATATTCCTCTGCCATTCGGTCAAAATAGTGCATCAGCTCCTGCGCCAGCGGTTCGGTGCTGCGTAGCAGCACAAAGGAATGAAAGCTTTCGTTTAAAAAGGCCATGGCATGCATGTTTTTGCAGCTGGCATTTTCGGCCAAAAAGGGACGGCAATCGAACTGTACACACGAGACGCAGTTTTGCTCGGAGGCGGTAACGGTCTCGTGCGGTGTTCTTTCGTTAATAAAAAGCACATCACCTGCGGTAATGATAGCCGATGTGTTTAAAAAATTAACGCGCATGGAACCCTTTTTGCAGTATAATAACTCAACCTCTTCATGAAAATGAATCGGCACAATGCTGCCTTTGGATGTGGGGTGACGATTGGGAGAAATACGCGCCGGAAAGTTGGGTAGTGTGGATCGAATCATTTCGTTATACATACAGCTTCTCCTTTTATAAAGGATTTCAACAGTATTGTAGCACAGTTTTTTTGAAGAATCAAGCTTTGCAGACATAAAAGAAACACGAAAATATAAAATTTTGCATGAGTTAAATTCAAATAAACGTTGCTTTTTGACCGGATATTATGGTATGATTGTGTGGAACATGCAGTACGAGGTGCAAGGCTAATATGAACAGAATCAAAAATGTAAAACATCAGTGGGCCGTCTCCTATGCGGTACTGGTACTGATTCCTATGGTTATAGATCGGAAGAGCACACGTCTGAACTCCAGTCACCGATGTATCTCGTATGCCGTCT
>UQYH01000080.1 GCA_900545185.1 uncultured Eubacteriales bacterium
TCCGAAAAAAACGCAAAAATACAAGCCGAACGGAGCAGCCGCCGGGCTGCTCCGTTCTTTTTGAGGTGTGGTATATTGAGTTGGTTGGCTGGCAGATTGTAAAGGATTGCAGTCGGGTATTGACCCCGTCTGTTATACGGCATATATGGCTGTTTTTTATTATTTTACAATGACAACTTCCTTCACAGCGTCTTTGTAAATCTTCACAAATACGCGGCTTTGGTCACCATCATCATACTGTGTGATTTCGTTTGCGTCCACAACCTTAATGGCGTTTGTGGTCTTTTTGGTGTTCAGCTCGTAAACCGTTACACCGTCTAAGCTATAGTTTGCAACAGCGCCTTCGTTAACCTGAACGTTCATAGAACCGGCAAACTTCTTGGTTACACGGCCGTATACCAGGCTTAAGTCGTTACCGATGTCCTTTGTGAACTCGGTGCCCTTCTTATCGGCTTCAAACAGCACGCGCAGGCCGGTAATCTGGTTCTTGGCATTCATTTTCAGCTGTACGATGTCGCCCTTTTTCAGTGCGGCGCCGTCACCGTTCACCAAAATGCCGTCGCTGTCCGTTTCAAACGAAACGCGCTCGCCGTTCTGGTAAACATACAGCTTTTGAATACGGTCGTTATCGCTGTTTGTGGTATCGCTGATCTGATCAACTACAGCAATCGGCGCTTCAACACTGGCCGAGGAGGCTGTGCTGCTGACCAAAACAACCTGTGCTGTCAAGTCTTCCTTCACGTCAAATACCTGTACGGTGTAGGATTCGTTATCATCAAAATAGCTGATGGTTTCAACAGCATATTCGTTCGTATCCGTTTCGCCGGCCGGGATGTTGAAAATAAGCGTGTTCGAGTTCACGTTATACGAACCCAGCTTTTTAGAAGCGGATTTGTAAGTGAGCGTACCCTGTGCATTCAGCGCAAAGTGGTTTTTATCAATGCTGCCCGATTCGGTCAGGTTTTTAGCGGTGTTCAGCTGGTTCAGCTCGCCTTTAGAGTTCAGTTCGTAGGTGACAAGACGTGCGTCAATCTTGCCGCTCTCGTTTTTCAGCTCTTCCAAAACGCTTTGGGGTGTTTGTGCGGATTTACCGTTAAATTTAATCTTGTTTGCAGATTTTAAGATTTTTGTTTCGCCGTCTTTTGTAAAGACTTTAACCTGCAACAGATTATCAAAATCGCTGGTCAGGTCGGCATCTACCATATAAGCATAGTTGGAAGAAAGCGTTGCAGAGGTATCAACCGCGGCAATTTTGCCTTCAACATCTAAATAGAAGGTGCCTTCATCGTTCAGCTTAATTTCATCGGTATAGTTTTTGGCAATTTCATATTCCTCACCGTTTACGGTGCGTTTATCACCGTTCACTTCCGTTACCTTACCGCTTACTTTAGCGCCGGAGGCTTCAACAGAAAGGACGGTGCCGTCTAAGCTCTTGGCAACGCTTAAAACGTCCCACTCATTCAAATCGGCAAGCTCAATCACCTGGCCGGATTTGGTCAGCGTAAATTTAACGTCCTTATCATCGGGGTCAAGCACCAAAGAGGGGTTGCCGTATTTGTCCGTTACCTTGTGGCTGCCGGTTAAAACGCTGTCTACAACAATGTTTGAAAGCGAGGTAACAAACACAATGTCGTATACGTCGTCATTATCAACATCCAGGAACGTAACACGGCCGGATTCCGGCTTCATGCGCGAACTGTCAAATTCAATCATTTTACCGTTGTAAATCATCTTCGCGTCTTTAGAAAGAGAGAGTGTTTTGGTCTTGTTGTCCTTATCCTTATCTTCCCAATACGCAACCGTTGTATTTTTGCCGTCTTCTTCCGTAATTTCGTCCATGTTTTTGGCTGCAACCGTTACAGAGTGATTTTTACCCTTTTCGGCACGTGCCAAAATCAGTTCATCTTCGCTGCTCGAAAGCTCTTTTACATAGTAAGTTACGTTAAAGCCCAGCAGATTGCGAACGTCAGCCAGTGCACGGTCGGCCACGGTGTAAACCGAATCACCGATGCGAACCTCGTTATCCTTTAAGGCGCTTGTGCCGCTGATCGAGGAGATACCGACAGCCGTAATCTGGCCACTGCCCTTCGTTACGTTTAATACGTCCTCAAGCAGAGTTTTATCAACAACTTCATATTTTTCATCGCTGCCAAAGCCCTTTTGCTCCATCATTTTAACAGTTAAAGAGTTAAAGGTCATTTGGGCAACCATGCCGCGGACTACCTTATCGTTAGCAGAAGCAGCAGCGTTTTTGGAAATGCCGTTTTGCGAACCAACGTTAATATAACCCGTGGGGAAACCGCCTTTAGCCAGTGCGGAAGGCTCGTGACCCAAAATACGAACCAAAATCGTCATGGCCTCGGCATAGCTGATGGAATCATCGGGACGGAAGTTTGCCTGATCATCACCGATAACCACGTTTTGATCTGTTGCAACGTTGATATAACCGTTTGCCCAGTGGTTTTCAACAACGTCGGGGTATTTTGTTTTGTGGTTGGAAGCTTTGGCAACATCGCCAAGCCCCATAGCCTCAACGGCTACCTTTGCAAACTCAGAACGGCGGATGGTTGCGTCCGGGCGGAACTGTCCGTCATCATCGCCAACCATAATTTCCAGTGCATTCAGGGTTTCAATTGCTTCCTCATAAGGGGAGTTTTGTACGTCACCCGGCAGTGCGGCCAAAGCAGTGGAGGCAGCACCGAATGTCATCATTGCAGCCATTAAACCGGCAGTCAGCTTTTTCTGAATCGTCATGAAAAAATTCCTCCTTGAATTTTAAAAAAATTTTTCTGTTTTGTCTCGCAAAGGGGTCAAGCAGGTTGACATAATATATGATATGGGCAAAAAACAAAACAGCTTGCAGGGCAAAACAACATATTTATTACATCGGTTTGTCACTATGCAGGCTGTCTTGGGTATGTCGTCTGTTGCGGAGCGCCGCTCCGTCATTGTGTTGACAGGATTATATACGACGGCGGCGCGGCAAAAGTTCCGTAAATATCAAAAAATATACGAAGCAATATATGGAAACGGGAAAATGACAGAATAAACATAAAACGGGAGCCGCCCAAACAGCAGCTCCCGTTTTTCACAATACCCCGGTTTATCGTACAACAAAGTTCACCAGTTTATCCGGCACACAAATGGTTTTCACCACATTTTTGCCGTCAATCAGCTTTTGCACGGCTTCATCTGCTAGGGCATGTGCTTCCAGCCCGGCGCGGTCAAGTCCGGCCGGCGCCATAACCTTGCCCTTTAGCTTACCGTTAATTTGCAGCACAATTTCAACGGAATCATCCTTGGTTTTGGCTTCGTCAAAGGTCGGCCACTTGGCTTCGTGCAGACGGCCGCCAAAGTCCGCGCGTACCCACATTTCCTCTGTAATGTGCGGTGCGGTGGGATTTAACAACAGCAAAAAGGTTTTCAGTTCGCCGCGTGTAACAGAGCCTTTTTTGTAAAATTCGTTAATCAGACTCATTAAGGTGGCAATAGCCGTGTTAAACTTCATGCGCTCAATATCATCCGATACCTTTTTCACGGTTTTGTGCATTAAGCTTTCCAAATCGGCTGAATAACCCTCCTCGTCCGTCACAAGCTCCTGCAAATTCCAAACGCGCTCCATAAAGCGATAGCAGCCCTTAACGCCGTTCATCGACCACGGTGTTGCCTGGTCAAACGCACCGATAAACATTTCGTAGGTACGGAAGGTATCGGCGCCGAAATCGTTTACAATATCATCCGGGTTCACAACGTTTCCGCGCGATTTGGACATTTTTTCGTTATTCTCACCCAAAATCATGCCGTGAGAGGTACGTTTTTGATACGGCTCCGGCGTGGAAACCACACCGATGTCATACAAAAACTTGTGCCAAAAGCGCGAATACAAAAGATGCAGCGTGGTGTGCTCCATACCGCCGTTATACCAGTCAACCGGCAGCCAGTAATCAATGGCTTCCTTCGAGGCCGGTGCGGTATCGTTATGCGGATCCACATACCGCAAGAAGTACCACGAAGAACCGGCCCACTGCGGCATGGTGTCCGTCTCGCGTACGGCAGGGCCGCCGCATTTGGGGCAGGTTGTGTGCACCCAGTCATCCATTTTGGCAAGCGGCGATTCACCGTTATCGGTCGGTTCATAGTTATCCACTTCGGGCAGGGTCAGCGGCAGCTCCGATTCCGGCAGCGGCACCCAACCGCAGGTATCGCAGTGTACCAGCGGAATCGGCTCACCCCAGTAACGCTGACGGGAGAATACCCAGTCACGCAGCTTAAAGTTTACCTTTTTATGGCCAATGCCTTTTTCCTCCAAATAATCGCGGATGGCGGCAATGGCTTCTTTCACTTCCATACCGTTCAAAAATTCCGAATTAACCATTTTGCCGCTGGTTGTGTCGGTGTAAGGCGCTTTTTGCACATCCTCGCCGCCGGCTACAACTTCAATAATCGGCAGACCGAATTTCTTGGCAAAATCCCAGTCGCGCTCATCATGTGCCGGTACGGCCATAATGGCGCCCGTGCCGTAGCTCATCAAAACGTAATCCGAAATAAAAATGGGGATTTCCTTACCGTTTACGGGATTAACGGCGCGCAAACCGTCAAGGCATACGCCCGTTTTTTCTTTTGCCAGCTCGGTACGCTCAAACTCCGATTTTTTAGCAGCCGCATCGCGATAGGCCGCTGCTTCGGCATAGTTTGCAATCTTGTCTTTATATTTATCCACAAACGGATGCTCCGGCGACAGTACCATATATGTTGCGCCGAACAGCGTATCGGGACGGGTGGTGTAAACGGTTACCTTATCCTCCGTGCCGCTGATGGTAAAGTCCACCTCGGCGCCTTCAGAGCGGCCAATCCAGTTCTTTTGCTGAATTTTAACCTTTTCTATGTAATCCAGGCCGTCCAAATCATCAATCAAACGCTGTGCATATTCCGTAATTTTCAGCATCCATTGGCTTTTGTTGCGGCGGACAACCTCACTGCCGCAGCGTTCGCACACGCCGTTCACGACTTCTTCGTTCGCCAGACCGACCTTACATGAAGTACAGAAGTTAATCGGCATTTCCTGCTTATAGGCCAAGCCCTTTTCAAACAACTTTAAAAAGATCCATTGCGTCCACTTGTAATAGGCCGGATCGGTGGTGTTAATTTCGCGCGTCCAGTCGAACGAAAAGCCGATGCTTTTTAACTGACGCTTAAAGTTTGCCACGTTGTCGGCCGTCACCTTTTTGGGGTGAATTTTGTTTTTAATGGCAAAGTTTTCGGTCGGCAGGCCAAACGCATCCCAGCCGATGGGATATAAAACGTTGTAGCCCTCCATCCGCCGCTTGCGCGCTACAATATCCAGCGCGGTGTAGCTTCTGGGATGGCCGACATGCAGCCCGTGACCCGAAGGATACGGAAATTCTACCAGCGCGTAAAACTTAGGCAGTGAATAATCGTCAAGCGCACGAAAGGTGTTCTCCGCTTCCCAAACCGACTGCCATTTTTTTTCAATGTCATGAAAATTGTATTCCAACTTCAGTCCTCCTCCAAAACTGTATCTAAGGGAATCTGCTCTGCATCTGCCCACAGCTTCTCCAGTGCATAAAATTCCCGTGTTTCCTGATAAAAAATGTGTATAATTACATCGGAATAATCCAGCAAAATCCAGTTAAGCCCCTGCTTGCCCTCTTTTTTAAACAGCGCCTCGCCGCGTTCTTCCATAAGCTCTTCCAAAGAATCGCCCAGGGCTTTTACCTGTGTGGTAGAGGGGGCAGAGCAAATCACAAAGTAATCGGCCAAAATCGAAAGCCCCGAAATTTTTAAAACCTCTATGTCGCTTGCCTTTTTGCTGTCCAAATGTGTAACGGCCAGCTTCATTTTTTCTTCTGCTGTCATACGGTCACCTTCTCTTTGCATAGTGTTAAAAAATATTGTTGCGCCGCCAGCGTTTGGCTATGTAGCTTTTTCCGCTTATGGCGGATATGGTCAATAGAGCGTTCCACACCGAACAGCATGGCACAGTTTAAGTTGGTTTTGCATAAACGCCGCAGCTCCTCCAGTCCGTCATACGAACGGCGGTTGGGTTCAATCATATCGGCCAAATACAAAATTTTCTCCAAATCCGTCATATTTTCGCGCCCCAGGGTATGATACTTCACCGCGCCGATAATTTCGGGATCGGTAATGCCAAACTCCGTTTCCAAAAGCTTCGCACCCAAATCGGCATGAATCAAGCCCTTTTGCTCACGCTTAACGGGGTCAAGCGCCACGCCGAGCTTATCGCAAAGCGGAAGCATTGCATCGAAGTCAATATCCTTGGCACAATCATGCAAAAGGCCTGCCAGCCGCGCCTTTTCGGGGTCTGCCCCAAACCGATGCGCCATTTTGACGGCGGTTTCCATCACGCCCAGCGAGTGCGTATAGCGCGCCGGTGTGAGCATACCGGCCAGCTTTTGCTCCATTGCCTCCAAGGTCATTTTGCCAAATTCCATTTTTTCCTCCGTTAGTACAGCTTGTGCATTTTCATATAATTGTTGACCGCCGCAGGCACCAGCCGCGAGACATCCTCTCCCCGTGCTGCCTTGGCGCGGATTTGTGTGGATGAAATATCCATCGCCACATCGTTTAAAAAAAACACGCGCGGCGGCGTTTCGTCCCCTTCGTAGCGATCCAAAAGCGTTTCGGGACGGGTATCCGGGCGGCTGACAACCACAAAGGTGCACAAAGCCATTAAATCGCGGTAATGCCACCAGCTCGGCATATCCCGAAACGAGTCGGCGCCGATGATAAAAAACAATTCATCCGTGGGATATTCTGCCGTAAAATGCCGAACGGTATCAATGCTGTAGCTTTTTGCACGGCGCGTAAGCTCCCAGTCCGAAACCGCCGCGCCCTCAGCCTCGGCCGCCAGGCGGCACATGGCCAGGCGATGTGCCTTATCCGTAATTTTTTTCCCGGTTTTATGCGGCGGATCGCCTGCCGGGATAAAAATGATGCGATCCAGCTGCAAGTCGTTTTTTGCTGTTTGCGCCACCTTTATATGCCCGTTGTGAATGGGATCAAAGGTGCCGCCGAATAAACCTGTTCTCACAAAACCCTTCCTTTTATTGAAGTATTTTGTTCCTACTGTTGAAGTGTTTTTTCTTGCTATTAAAGCGTTTTTCTGTCTAAATCACTATGACGTATCATCATCTTTTTTGATAATCTAAATCACAATGGTTTTATTATCCTTTGATTCGCGGTATAAAACAAATTTAGAGCCAATCGCCTGCACCGGCTCCGCACCCACGCGCTCTGCCACATAGCTGCATGCTTCGCGCGCACTGAGCATGGCGGTTTCCAAAACGGTAATTTTAATCAGTTCACGCGCTTCTAAGGCATCCTCCACCTGCTGCAAAAAGTTTTCGCAAATGCCGCCCTTGCCGATTTGCAAAATCGCCGGCAGACGGTTTGCCATGCCGCGCAGCGCAGCGCGTTGTTTACTTGTTATCATATGTCTCTCCTTCGTGTGCTGCAATATAACGGTAGATAAGCCTTCCCCTAGAGGGGAAGGTGTCAGCGTCAGCTGACGGATGAGGTGTAGGAAACGAAGTTTCCGTTTTAAATCGCACAGACAACGCGCAACTTCGTGTACTGCATCTCACCGAATTTTCCTTACAGTGCCTTGTTCAGCATTTCTTCAAATTTTGCTTTCGGGTAAGCGCCCGTAATCTGATCCGCAATCTCTCCGTTTTTAAACACAATCACGGTCGGAATGGTCATCACGTTGTAGCGCAGTGCCAGCGCACCCTCATCATCCACATTCACCTTGCCGACAACGGCCTTGCCTTCGTATTCCTCTGCCAGCTGGTCAATAAGAGGTGAAACCATGCGGCACGGGCCGCACCAGGGCGCCCAAAAATCCACCAAAACGGGGATGTCGGACCCCAGCACCACTTCATCAAACGTATCAGCAGTTAAAGTTTTAAGCAATTCACCGGTCATCTTCTGCGACCTCCTTCTCATTTGTATACATATTCAAATCAAATATCTGTCTGTTAGTATAAACAAAATTTCGTGTTATAAACACCTGTCTGTAATTTAATCTTATCACAAAAGCACATCTTTGTAAATAAAAATGTGATAAATTCACAAAAGTTCATTTATTTGCCTTAGAAACAGCCGTTTTTCAAGCTTTTTCCTGTTCAATTTTGCCTGTTCCCTCTTCCTTTTCCAGCATATATTCCACCGAATCGACAAGGGCTTTCCAGCTGGCCTCTACAATATCGCGTGAAACGCCGATGGTCGTCCAGGTTTCCGTGCCGTCGCTCGACTCAATCAAAACGCGCGTCAGCGATGCGGTTGCATCGTTGCCGTCAATAATTCTGACCTTAAAATCAACCAGCCGCATTTTAGAAAGAGAAGGATAAAACCGCCCCAACGCTTTACGCAGCGCCTTATCCAGCGCGTTTACGGGGCCTTCGCCCTCCGCTGCCGTAATTTCCGATACGCCGCCGGAGGTAATTTTAATCAAAGCCGTCGAAACGCAGGGCGCATCCTTCGGCGCGTGGGTGATCACCTGAAACTGGTCAAGCGTGAAAAACGGCTTATATTTACCCAGCTTTTTGCGCACCAAAAGCGCAAACGAGCCTTCGGCATCCTCAAACTGATACCCGGCCAGCTCCAAATCCTTCACTTCGTTTAAAATCTCGCCCGTTTCCTTAGAATCGCGCACAATGCTGTCATCAATTTTGCGGATAGCGCCGATCACCGTAGAACGACCGGACATTTCGGAAAGCAAAAGCCGCCGCCGATTGCCGACCGCTGCCGGGTCGATGTGTTCAAACGTCGCCGGATTTTTTTGCACCGCATCAATATGCATGCCGCCCTTATGGGCAAAAGCGTTGCTGCCGATGTACGGCATTTTTTCATCGGGCGAAAGATTTGCCAGTTCAAACACAAACCGCGCCGTATCACGCAAAGAGCACAGCTTTTCGGGCGCAATGCAGCGATAGCCGCGCTTTAGCTGCAAATTGGGCAGCAGCACGCATAAATTGGCATTGCCGCAGCGTTCGCCAAAGCCGTTTAACGTGCCCTGCACCTGCACCGCGCCGGCCAAAACGGCCGCAATGGTGTTGGCGGTTGCCAAATCCATGTCATTATGGCAATGAATCCCCAGCCGCGCACCCTGCGCCGCCTGTGCTGCCGCACGGACTGCCGCGGTAATCTCATCGGGAAAAGCCGCGCCGTTCGTATCACACAGCACAATGGTATCGGCACCGGCATCACGCGCCGTGCAAACAGTACGCAGCGCATAAGCAGGATTCTGTTTATAGCCGTCAAAAAAGTGCTCGGCATCAAAAATCACCTCGCGCCCGGCGGCCTTTAAATAACGGATGCTTGCATCGATCATCCGCAAATTTTCTTTTTGCGTGGTGCGCAAAACCTGTGTAACGTGCAAATCCCACGCTTTGCCGAAAATGGTGACAACAGGCGTATCGGCCGCAAGCAGCGCCGCAAGACCGCTATCGTTTTCCGGCTCGGTTTTGGGGCGCACGGTGCTCCCAAAGGCCGCAATTTTGGCATGCCGCAGGTGCAGCTCATGCAGTCTTTCAAACAATGCCGCATCCTTAGGGTTAGAGGCCGGATTGCCTGCCTCAATATACGCAACGCCCAAATCATCCAGCACACGAATCAGCTTAACCTTATCCGCCACCGAAAACGAGATGCCCTCGCCCTGCGCGCCGTCACGCAGGGTGGTATCGTAAATCATCAGTTCCTTGTCCGCCATGCTTACCCTCCTAATCCTCAATGGTGCGCGTCATCGAAATCATACCCGTTCGGTATAAATCCTCTATGCCGTAAGGGGCGCACATGCGCTCAAACGCATCGATTTTTTTGGGTGTGCCCGTCAGTTCAATAATCAGCGCGTTTTCCGAAATATCAATAATAGACGCGCGGAAAATATTCACAATCTGCGCCACCTCGGCACGGTTTTTGGCATTGCATGTAACCTTCACAAGGCTCAGTTCGCGGCTCACGGCCATATCTTCGTCCAAAATCCGCACTTCTATCACGCCGACCAGCTTAGAAAGCTGCTTGCTCACCTGGTCAACGGTGTGGCTGTCGCCGTTTACAACAATCGTCATGGCAGATATATCCGGATTCTGCGTCACACCAACGGCCAAGCTGTCTATATTAAAGCCGCGCCGTGCAAACAGGCCGGATATTTTGGACAAAATACCGGCGTGGTTTTCTACCGTTGCGTTTACAATATGTTTTGCCATGAAAATCATCCTTTCGTGTATATCAATGTATCATAAGGTTAGGCATTAGGGGGTCGAACCCGATATGGTTTAAATAGGCTAATTTCTTAAAATACTGCGTTAAAAAGCAGCGCTATACGTCAGTATGAC
>UQYH01000081.1 GCA_900545185.1 uncultured Eubacteriales bacterium
TACGGTTTGAGAATTTCAAGCGGAACACCCATTGTGTCCGTGATGCCGATGAACTTCTTCGTAGCTATTTTTGACCGATCGTTTCACAATTTTCTGCCTCCTTCTAAAATGCTTTCTATTGCATTCGCTTTTAACACACCAAAACCCATACCCATAAAGCAAACAATAAAACAGGGCATCTACCGTTGTTTTGAATCTGCCCGGATTCAAACTTTCGGGATGCCCCTTGCGTTCATTGTTTAATTTTAGCTGAAAATAACGTTAATAACGCCTTTAATGCGATCCATAAAACCTTCATTCAATACGTTAACGTCAAACTTAACAACCGTATAAACGCTGTCATCCCAAGCGCCGCGGATTAAAAACTTATTCATGCCCGATGTTAAATCCACCTGACCGGCAAACAGCATGGTTGAACCCACAACCGATTCCAGCGGCACATTGCCGGAGGTAATTTTATGATAATAACCGGTTGCGTAATTATACCGATACACGCTGACCAGTGCCCCTTGCGGCGCAGTTGCTGAAATCGGCAGCTTACGGCTTGTTGTTGAAGTAAAAAGCTGTTCGGGCGCTTTTAACGTAACAATGCCTGCCGCTGTTGATTCAACCGAACCGGGCAGCACGTCCGGCGCGGCATATGTACTGAAGGCTGTGCCGAGGAGCATGATAAACAATGCTGCCACTACACACAAGCGAACCATTTTTTTGTATTTTGTCTGAAAAACCAAAAATAACACCTCCGGGGATGTTGAAAGATTTTTAAGTCTCTTTCATACCAAATCATAACACTAAAAGCATCAATCATACCATTATAACACTATAAAGGTTATATAGGAATATTATAACATAGTTTTTTTACAAAGATGTTACAAACAGATTATGTTACATTTACATTTGTTCTTTTTTTATTCTTCCGTGTCAGCGGTCGTCATCGGCAGCGAAATGGTCACTTCCGTGCCCACGTTCACACGGCTTTTAATTGAAATAGTGCCGCCGTGTGCATCGACAATACTTTTTGAAATGGCAAGTCCCAAGCCTGTTCCGCCTTTTTCACGGCTGCGTGCCTTATCCACACGGTAAAAACGCTCAAACAACCTGCCTATGTCCTTTTCGGGAATCCCGATGCCGTTATCCTTTACGCGGATGTAAACACTGCCGTAAAGCTGTCCGGCCGTTACCGTAATTTTACCGCCGTTAGGCGTATATTTAATCGAGTTTGAAATAATGTTATATAAAAGCTGTTCCAAGCGGTCACGATCGCCGTAAAACATGTCAAAGCGGCTCTCCGTCTGTAACGTCAGCCTGTGTCCCTGTTCCTTGGCAACAAGCGATAAGGTATCCACCACATCCGAAAGCAGCACACCCATATCAAACGATGTTTTTTTCAGCTGGTCAGACTGCTCTAGGCTGGAAAGCACAAGCAGATCCTTAACAAGCCGCGTCATTCTGTCTGTTTCGTTTAAAATTGTATTAATAAAGGTTGCCGGTACGTCCGTACCGTCTGCCATATCCAAAAGTGTTTCGGCATAGGACTTAATGGTTGTCAGCGGCGTGCGCAATTCGTGCGATACGTTTGCAACAAACTCGCGACGGGAATTTTCCAGCTTTTGCTGCTTGGTTACATCATGCAGCACAACCAAAACACCGCCGGTGTTGTAAAATTCGTCCTCAAAAACAACAAAGCTTGCCTTAATGGAAAGGTGCGGCAACTCAATATCACGCTCCGTAAAGCGGTTATCCTCCAAATACAGCATATCGCCCAAGCGGATATCGGCATGATATTGCATAAAAAAATCATCAAACCGAATGGTTTCATCCTCTGCCAGGCCGAACATTTTCCGCGCGGTAGGGTTAATATGAATGGCATTGCCATCCGTCGCAAAGGCCATAACGCCGTCCGTCATGTTTAACAATATGGCTTCGACCTTGTTTTTTTCCGTTGACATTTGCAGCATGGCCGCCTGTAATTTAGAGGACATGTCGTTAAACGTCTCCGTCAGCGTACCGATTTCATCCTCAGACTTAACATCAATTTTCGATTCAAATTCACCTTCGGCCAAGCGTTTTGCTTTTTTGGTCAAATTGGCAATCGGCGTGGTAATGGTTCGGGACAGAAAATAACCCATAACAAGCGAAATACCCACGCCAAGCAACAGCGCCTCTATAATAATGCTGAAAATGTGCTGCGTGATTACCGTCAGTTCTTCTTTGGTATCCCGAACATACAAAATGTACGAAAAACCATCGCCGCGGATCGGCACGGCATAATCCATATAAGAGGACTGCGGATTAATTTCCTTGCCGAGCTTACCCGAAAGAGCCGTAATCAAATTATCCGTTTGCATGGAAAAAGCGCCACGGCTGTCCGAGGAGCTGTCTACAATCATGCCGTTATCCGTTGAGATAACGTAATAATTTCGGTAGGTATCTATCCCCATACGTGCCGTATGCGCACTGATAATATTTTTTATGTAACCTTCACCCTCGGCGGCTATGCCGCTTTCTAAGCGGCCGATAAACTCGTCCGTAAAAATAGAATCCATTTCGTCTGCAAACAAATCGTGGTAAGAATCCGTCACGGAAAGGATTAAAAACGTGCCTGCCACCGACATAATTGCCAGCACCAGCAGGACAAAAATCGTGACCATCTTCCATTGCAGCCCTTTAAACATGACGCCTCTCCTCTGATTTACTCTGCTGTTTTGTTAAAATAATATCCCACGCCCCGCTTGGTTAAAATATATTTGGGATTGCTGGAATCATCCTCGATTTTTTCACGCAGGCGGCGCACCGTTACGTCAACCGTACGCACATCTCCGAAAAATTCGTAGCCCCAAACGCTTGAAAGCAGCGCCTCGCGCGAAAAAATGCGGTTCGGCTGCGTGACAAAGAACTTTAAAAGCTCATACTCGCGGTTCGTCAAATCCAGCGTAACATCATTTTTAATGGCTTCATATTTCATTGTGTCAATCACAAAATTGTGGTCAACTGAAATAATCTCGTGCCGTTCGCCGCCGTTCTGCACGGTGTTGCCCGAAAAACGGCGCATATTGGCTTTAACGCGTGCCAAAAGCTCACGGATGCTAAACGGCTTTGTTATGTAATCATCCGCTCCCAGTTCCAGCCCCAGCACCTTATCAACTTCTTCTTCACGAGCTGTTATCATAATGATGGGCACATTTGATTTTTCACGAATCCGTTTGCAAACGTCAAACCCGTCCAGCTTGGGCAGCATAATATCCAGCAAAATCAAATCGGGATTTTGCGTTAAGGCAAGGTTTAGCCCTTCTTCGCCGTCACTTGCGCCCAAAACCCGAAAGCCCTCTTTTTCCAAATTAAATTTTAAAATTTCAAGAATCGGTTTTTCATCGTCCACAATCAGAATAACACGTTCCATTGCGTCACCCCTTTTTTATCTCCCGGCATGCGCATACAAATGCAGCATGCCTATACTGTCAATTCAATCATCGCACACATGCGCCCTGTCTCGCCGTCCCGTCTGTATGAATAAAACAAATCCTTTTCACAATAGGTACAAAGCGGACAAACGCTGATGTGTTCTTCACAAACGCCCGTTTGCAGCAAAGAATGAACATTTAAGGCATCTGTATCAATGTAATACTTTCCGTTTCGGAAAACGCTAAACTGCTCTGCAGCACTGCCGAAATGAAGCAAAAATTCAAGGTACACATCCTCATCCACTTCAAAATGGCACTGCTTAATAGAAGGCCCCATTGCGACCAAAACATCTTCGGCTTTTGTGCCGAATTGTCTGTGCATGGCCAAAACCGCATGCTGCGCTATTTTTTGAACGGTACCGCGCCAGCCGGAATGAACCGCCGCAACAACCCTTTGCACAGGATCAAGCAGCAAAACCGGTGTGCAGTCTGCATAAAAGACCGCAAGCGGTACGCCCGGCAGATTCGTCATAAGGCCGTCGGCCTCCGGCAGATTCTGCGGCGGAAAGGAAAGCGCCGTTTGCTCTGCTTCAGCCGTTTGAGCCTTTGCAATCGTAATCAGCTTAGCGCTGTGCACCTGGTGCAGCGACCGTAACGCGCGGACATCCACGCCTGCCTCCTCGCAAAACAGAGAAAAATTTTTCTCCACCGCCCCTGCATCATCCCGTGTATATACACCTAAATTTAAAGACGTAAAAACACCCGAACTGGTTCCGTTTTTTTTGGCAGAAAATCCATGATGCACCAAACCCGCGGCCTGCAGGGCGTCGCAGGTCAAAATCCGGCCGCCATGATACGTAAAGCCGCTATTATGCATATTGATAGCCCAGTTCTATAGCTTTTACGTTTTTATCAAACAATGCAGCCTTTGAAGCAGGGATGCTCTTTTCCAACCCGGCTTTCGCTTCCTCCAGCGTGTAAAGCCCCGTCTCTTTTAAAAGGCGGCCGACAATAACCATGTTCGCCAAATTACCCAGCTCATTTTCCAGCGCAATTTCCCTTGCTGGAATTTTAATAACGGTTACATCCGTACGGGTTACGTCGCGATCTACCATCGAGCTGTCTGTTATAATAATGCCACCGGCCGGCAGGGTTTCTTCAAATTTATCTAAAGACGGACGATTCATGGCGATCAGCACATCGGGGTGCGGAATAATCGGAGAACCAACAGGCTTATCGGAAATAACAACACTGCAATTTGCCGTACCGCCGCGCATTTCGGGACCGTAAGACGGCAGCCATGAAACCTCGCGTCCGCTCTTTAAGCCGGCATAAGCCAAAACCTTACCGGCAAATAAAATACCTTGTCCGCCAAAACCGGCCAGCATAATTTTACAATTTTTCATAATATAATCCTTTGCCTTTCTGCTCACATAAGTATGTATCTGATATTCCCTGTTAAATCCGTCCGTGAGCCGACAGATTTGCTTGCACCCGGCAACGGGATTTTTTAACAAGTTTTGCGCCAAATATCGGCGCCCAATGCTTTAAACTTTTCCTCCAGCTTTTCATAGCCACGGTCAATATGCTTAAGCTCGGTGATTTGGGTCACGCCGTGCGCCATCAGCCCAGCAATCACCATACCGGCGCCGCCGCGCAAATCGGTTGCGCGTACCGGCGCACCCTCTAAATGGTCAACCCCGGTAATAAAGGCGGTTTTGCCGTCCACTCGGATGTTTGCACCCATGCGCAGCAACTCACCCACATATTGAAAGCGGCTGTCCCAAACGCCCTCCGTTACCAGGCTTGTTCCCTTCGAAACGGACAAAAGCGCCACAATCTGCGGCTGCATGTCCGTCGGGAATCCTGGGTATGGCAATGTTTTTATGTTAACGTTTGAGATTACCTTGCTGCCCTCTACCCGAATACTGTCATCATATTCCGTAATTTTAGCGCCGATTTCAATCAGCTTGGCACTGACGGATTCCATATGTTTGGGGATGATATTTTTAACCAGCACATTACCGCCCGTGGCTGCCGCCGCAACCATAAACGTACCGGCTTCAATCTGATCGGGGATGATGGAATACGTACCGCCGCGCAGTTTTTCAACACCGATAATTTTAATAACGTCTGTACCGGCACCCTTAACCTTGGCACCCATGGCGTTTAAAAAGTTTGCCAAATCGACAATGTGCGGCTCCTTGGCAACGTTTTCAATGGTCGTCACGCCTTCTGCCAGCACGGCTGCCAGCATAATATTAATGGTCGCGCCCACGCTGACCGTATCCAAATAAATGCTGTTGCCGCAAAGCTTTTTGGCCTTGGCCACAATCACGTCGCTGTCCTGCTTCACCTGTGCGCCCAGCGCCTCAAAGCCTTTAATGTGCTGATCAATCGGCCGTACGCCGAAATCACAGCCGCCCGGCATGGTTACATTTGCTTTGTGAAAACGCCCCAAAAGCACACCCAAAAGATAGTATGAAGCGCGCATTTTCCGCATCATATCCGAAGGTGCTGTTTGCTTGTTCAAGCCGCGGCAATCTATTTCCAGAGTATATTCGTCCAAATATGTAACGCTAGCGCCCATATGCTCCAGTATATTCACTATCACTTTAACATCCTGAATATTCGGTACATTTTCAATGGTACACACACCATCCACCAAAATAGCAGCCGGTATAATCGCAACAGCCGCATTTTTCGCTCCGCTGACCGTTACTTCGCCGCAAAGCCGTTTGCCCCCCTTAACCACTATTGTTTCCAAAATTTACATCCCCCTACCGTTTCAAATCGCACTTATTTTCGTATCTGTAAACAGAATCTATATCCGTTGTCTCAATTTTTTATATCATTCTGTATCGACTTTTGCCGATACATCCGTAAAGCAAAAAAAACACACAATATCATTATACCATTTTATGCGAAAAAATCAATAGTTTTTTGGCAATTCGGCATATTTTCTGTATCGTATCAGCATTTTTGCCCTGCTTCACTTTCAACCGCCACAATATCATCCAGATTAATTTTCGTGCGGTCTGTCATCATCAGCAGCCGATTCACCGTATCAATGCGGCGCAGTACGCCCTGCTTTGTTACATAAGCGCCGCCCGATTTTTTTGCATCCGGCACAAAGTATGTGACGGTGCAGGCCGGCTGTTCATCAATTTTATTCAAAAGCATCTGCAATTGTCCGTCAATTTCGGCCTTTGCATCTTCATCCAGCACGGGACGCGATTCCGTCAGGCGCGCCGTCTCGCTTATGGCATCCGCATGCCCCGTCAGGGCACGAAAAGCCCCAAACTGCGCCGCACGTGCAATCGGCGGCATCGGCGGATATTTTTTGGACTTATAATGCGGCAGACGGATAATGTCCTCATACTGCTTCATGCCTTGTGCCCTCCTATCTGCCGGTTTCGGCTTTGACCCGTTGCGCCCTCCTGCAAATTTGTGCCCTTTAAAATGGCGTTTTTGCCGTATTTCTCCTTAATGGTCAGCATGGTTTGCTGCAAAGATTTTTCCTTTTCCAAATGTGCGTTAAGCGCCGCCGCTTCTGCCGCCTGCACCGTGTAATCGGTAAACAAATCCAGCTGCTTGTGTGGCGGCTCATTGCAAACCTCATCTGCCGCTTGCAAATGGCTGACCGCTATTGTGACGCGCCGCACCAATAAATCGCGGTTAATAATCCGCTCAAACAAGGCCAGTGTGCTGTCTGTAATCAACTTGCCCGATGCCGTGTAACAAGACAAATTTTCCGTGCCGTGCGCATGCTTCGGCACCTTTCTTCCATAGCGGTCTGTAGTCACACTGCCCCGATAGGCTTGCTTTTTCAAATTATCGGTATCATAGCCAATGGTTAAAACAACCTGATTCGTCACCAGATTTTTAGCTACCAATTCCAGCGCCATGGCCTCTGCCATTTCACGCACGATAATTTTTGTTTTTTCGTACGGATACGGGCAATGCAGCACCTGTCCGGAGCTAAGGCTCTTTTCCTCCGGCCGATACGCTCTTATATCGGCCATGGTGCACGGTTCCCAGCCCCAGGCATGGTCAATTAAAAGCTCGGCATTAACGCCGAACAGCTTATATAAAAGATCCTCATTGTGTATCTCGTGCGGCTTACCCAAAGAGCAGCGCGCCACATCGCCCATGGTATACATACCGTTTTCCATCAGTTTTTTGGCTGTACCGGCGCCCACACGCCAAAAATCCGTTAACGGTGTGTGCGACCAAAGCGCACGCCGATACCCCATTTCGTCCAGCTGCGCAATCCGCACGCCGTTTTTACCGGGACGCATTTTTTTCGCCATAATATCCATGGCAATTTTACATAAATACAGGTTTGTCCCAATCCCGGCCGTGGCCGTTATGCCTGTGTTCCGCAAAACGTCTTCAATGATTGTCATGGCCAGTTCACGCGGCGTCATGCGGTACAGCGGCAGATAATCCGTCACGTCCATAAACACCTCGTCAATCGAGTAAATGTGCATATCCTCCGGCGCAACATATTGCAGATAGATGCTGTAAATCCGCGTACTGTATTCTGTGTAAAGCGCCATACGCGGCGGCGCGACAATGTAAGAGAGCGCAAGCGCACTGTTTGCCTTCAGTTCTGCCGCCGAGCAGGATTCCCCCGTCAGCTTGCGGCCGTAATTTTTCATTTTGCGCTGCCGATTCACGTTTTGCGCCGTTTGTACCACCTCAAACAGGCGCGACCTTCCGGACAGACCATATGCTTTCAGTGACGGCGTGACGGCCAGGCAAATTGTTTTTTCGGTGCGGCTTTCATCTGCCACAACCAAATTGGTATCCAACGGATCCAAGCCGCGCTCCACACATTCGGCCGAAGCAAAAAAGCTTTTTAAATCAATGGCGAGATATGTCCGTTCCTTCATCTGCCGCACCTCCTTGTATAATCTTCTTATATTGTACCATATTTGTGTGCAAAATAACATCCCTTGTCCCAAATTTTTTATCGCATAATCTGCAAACCAAAAAGAGCCGAAGCAAAATCTCTTTGCCGCAGTTCCGTGTTTGTTTCCTGTTTTTCTGCCTGCATAGGCTCTACCATGCCAAAAAGTCAACCTGTTTCAGCTTGGTCAGCGCTTCTACAAAAAAGTAATCGCCGTATATGATGGGAAGATGAACGGCGCGGTTTGACGCATTCTTGCTTTCTTATCGCCCGTCAGCCGATAATGTGCACCGCTGAGTATGTGCCACATAAAGCCGACATCATGGTGCAGCGCGTCATATCTTTGAAACGCCGCATCCAAAAGCTCTTCCGAGCGGCAGGCCGTTTGTTTGTATGCTTCTTTCCCGGTTGCGGCATACATCAGCCACATTATCCCCCAAAAAAGCCATTCGTCCAAAAGCAGGGGTCTGTTTCGGCCTTATTGTCGTGCACGCCGTTTGCATCGGCAGTATAAGGGATTTTATCCCGGCTGCGAACCGCAACCTTCTGCAGTTTGGCATCGACCTTTGCCCAGGTCTCTGCCAACCACTTTTCCTGTTCTTTTTCCATTTGTTCCTGTTCTTCTCCCCGGCAGATAATGCCGTATGATTCCGGCTTTTACAAAAGCCTTACCAGTTCATCGCCCACCTGCGCTGTTGTGGCCGTGCCGCCCAGGTCGGTGATAATATCGCCGAACAGGTTCGATGTGACCACAATTTCAAACCGCTTGGGGTTTTTGACAAAGAACATGCTGGCTGCATCCACCAACAGAGAACCCGTCTTGACATCGGGATATTCCTTGCCCACTTCTTCAAAAATGCTGTCCCAAAATACCATAGAATAGTTCAGTGCGTTGCCCTTTGAAATGCTGGTAAGCTTTTTGCCCTCGCGCCGCGCTGTTTCATAAGCATAACGGATGATTCTTTCCGTGCCCTTGCGTGAGAACACGCCCGTTTGCAAAACAACCTCGTTGGGCTGACCGCGAAACAGCCAGTTGCCCTCACCGGCATATTCGCCCTCACTGTTTTCGCGAATGACCAGCATGTCAATGTCTTCACGCTTCACATCCTTAAGCGGACACGGCGCACCCTTTAACAGCTTAACGGGGCGCAGATTAACATATTGGTCAAATTCATGACGAATGGTTAAAAGCAAATCCCAAAGGGAAATATGATCCGGTACGCCGGGATACCCGACCGCACCCAGATAAATTGCGTCAAACTGCGAAAGCTGAGAAATCCCGTCCTTCGGCATCATTTCGCCGTGCTCTAAATAATACCGGCGCCCCCACGGGAAATGCGGTAATTCAAATCGAAATCCGCCGTCCAGTTCTGCTGCTCTGTTTAATACCTTAATGCCTTCGGCCAGCACTTCGGGACCTATACCATCCCCGACTATAACCGCTATTTTGTACGTTTGCATTGTTGTTGCTTCCTAAATTAAATTCATCGGATTGTGATGATAACTTTCATAACGGACTGTTTTTGCGTATTCCTCAGATGCAAGATTGAGTATCAGCTCGTCCTTGACCTCACTGTAAATATCAGCGCCCCAGAAATCATACAGATTTTTACAGAAATCTGTTTTAAGACGCGCCTGCATTTCAAGTCTGTATGGTGTTATGCCGTCAAAGGGCTTCAGCACTCCGTAAAAACCCGAAAGAATCCGCAGATGCTTTTCTATATACGCAGATGCTTTTCTATATAATCAAAATAGCTGTCCTCGAATACCTGCGGTGACATATACTTGTATTGAATTCCGTCATAGGATAAAATTGCAGGCGTGAGCTTTCTGTGCAAAGCCATATTTGCATAACGCTCATAATTAAGCGATGCAATCTCATCATTACATACAAGCATCTTTTTTTAATTCGCCATAGGACAAACTCTTAAGGTATTTCATCAGCCGCTCAGTCCTGTCAAGAAAAACAGGCAACTGCTTATGAGAAATAATGTCCTCATGCATCATCTTTTTCGC
>UQYH01000082.1 GCA_900545185.1 uncultured Eubacteriales bacterium
CAAACGATGGGGAATTAATCATCATAAGGCAACTATCATAATTCGACTTAATTAAATGATTGTATTCATCTCCGATAATGTGATCCTGCCTCAATTCTTTTAAAATACGTGCTCGTTGATAGAATACATACGGATGGGCGCTATACATATGCTCTATATAATCGAATTCACGATTCATATTATCAATTTCATACGCAGCGTTTCCAGATGTAATATTTTTTTGTACTCATACAAGGTAAATGCGTGACAGATTGCGAGATTTTCATTTTCCTCTGTACCACACCATTCCGATAAAACCTCAGACAGTTTTGGGTAATTCAGTTTGAATTCATCTACGCTCATTTTTTGCTCTTCGACCATGTGCATTGCCGAGAGTAGATTGGATTCCCATTTTGCTTTTGCCGCCGATGAGAGTGCCAAGCTTGTCATAATGAAGTGGTTAGCAAACTCATTTATTGAATAAGAATCTCCAGCTTTTTCAACCACAAGATATTGGGTCAGCAACTGCAAAATATCATCTATTTCATCGATGGAGCTATCCTTATGAGCCAGTGCTAAAACATCAGCAGATAGTGCCTCTGGTCGCAAAGAACGTAGGCGTTTTCAGCCGTGTTCACTAAAGAGGTAAGAGGAGCGCCGGTAGCTAAGTCGAAATAAATGCGGGTTCCCGTTGCAAGCATTGCGCTTCCATCAATAAGGCCGTCTACTGTGGGGAATAAATCGCGGAAGGCCATGGCACTGTTTGCATCAACAATATCACAAGCGACACGAATGGTGTAGCCGTTATTGTTTTCGCATACCATGGAGGGGAAGTACGTTAAGCGAATGTCAACGCCGGTATTTGTTTTTACCGAGTCTTTTAAAGAAACGAGCAGACTGGTAAATGCAGCGCTGTACTCGCGTGCAAAATCAAAGGCAGCAGCCGGTGTATTTTTTTGTGAGAGAAACGGTTTTGTATATACTTCATTCGGCATATCCTTCAGCTGCATGCGGAAATCACCGTAAGAAGCGTCCGTTAATAAAAGCGAATGGTCAATCATGTTCAGCTTGCCTGTTAAGGCGTTTACATCGGTCGTAATATCACTTTGCGAACCGATAAGCTGATCAAGCTTTGCGCAAATATCCGTCAGCTCGTGCAGTGTGACGGGCTTGCTTAAATCTTCGTTTAAGGTAATAATGCCATTCTTTTTGGCAAAGGTTAAGCAAACGTTTTCCATTTTGGTAATGTCCGCGGAAAGGCCGTCCGTAGTGTCGCCGTATTCCATAGGCACCTTGGATTTGGCAATAAACTGATATGTAAAAGCAGCAACGGTATCACCGAAGGTTGCATTTTGATCGGCAAATGCGGCCGAAATATCAGAGTTACCCAAACATTTCTTGAAAATAACCGTCACATCCAGTCCGTAAGGATGCTCGAATGCGGCGGCGATGTTTGCCCCTGCATAGGTCAAATTTGTCTGCTCGGCACCGATGCGCAGTGCGGCACGTGCCATTTCACCGTTGGTGACGGTAGCAGAGGGTGCGTAAGCTTTGCCGTCAAACAGGTTCAGTGCGTTATAAACGTTTACAAGTCTTGCGTCATCCGTCTCTGTCTGATTGGGAGTCAGGTTTGCTTTACGTGCGCGCACAATTAAAGCGGCTGCTTCGGCGCGGCTTAACGTATCCTGAAGGCGCAAGGTTACGCCGTCGTCGCCCTGCATTAAGCCGGTGGAGTACACCCAGGCAACGGCAGTGGTGTTTTGAGGATATTGCGCTGTAATTGCATCGTCAGCGGTTGCGCTTTGGCTGCCGCCGCGGCGCCACAAAAGCTCGGCAACCAGACCGCGCGTAATTGGCAGATCCGGCTGAAAGCTGTTGCTTCCGTCCTCTGGGAAAGACGCGCTCATAATATAAGAATATGCCCAGTGAGAGGGCGCTACATCATCATAATTCTGCGCGCGAAGATTGGAGCCGTTTCCCAGCATTTTCACAAATTCTGCACGGGTTACGGTACCTGCCGGACGAAAGCTGCCGTCCTCATAGCCGCGTACGGTTCCGTCATTGACCAGGGCTTGCACATCGCTATACGCCCAGTGCTCGGCAGCTAAATCCGTAAAGGACATCGCGGATACGGAAAAAGTGAAAAGACTGAACAGCAAAATCGTTACCAAAGAAAGTGCTAAGCCTTTTTTCATAAGTTTACCTCCTTGTCGGAAAAAAATCATTTGATTTTATTGTAACACATTATTTGCGGTTTAGCAAGAGTATAATCAACAGAAAATTTATGAAAAGTTTAGTCAAAATTACAAATGCTTTTCTGAATTTGTACTTGTTTTTTTATAATTTTTATAGTACAATATTATTGCATAATTGTATGCGCATACATGTGCATTGAATGCTTTACATATGGGTGCGGTGCACCCGAAAGGAGCTATAGTATGAAAATTAAGGACGGTTTTATATTAAAGAAAATTGCAGGCAGCACGGTTGTGGTACCTGTTGGCGATACTCTTGTCAATTTACAGCTGATGCTGAGCCTGAACGAAAGCGGTGCTTTTTTGTGGCAGCAGCTGCAAAAGGACTGCACAAAGGATGATTTGCTGGCAGCCATGCAGGCAGAATATGATGTGGATGCGGCGACAGCCGCAGCAGATATTGATGCGTTTTTAAACACGTTAAAGGAGAATCATATTTTAGATGAAGCCTAGTACAGAAAAACAACAGGTCGCAACGCAGGAGTTTTTACCGTTTGTTAAAGAATTGCTGTCGCAGAGCGGTGCCGCCTCCGTCCGTATGACGGTGACAGGGCGCAGCATGTTGCCCATTCTGCGTGACAGAAGGGACAGCGTGCTTTTGACAAATGAGCGTGCGCCCCAAAAATATGATATTGTTTTGTTTACGCGCACAAACGGTGAGGCTGTGCTGCACAGAATTATCAAAAAACGCGCCGATGGCTTTTACATCATCGGCGATAACGAATGTGAGCCGGAAGGGCCGGTTGACCCTTCGCAGATTATAGCGGTGGTAAAGGGCTTTTACCGCGACGATTGCTTTGTGGACTGCAATCGCAGGCTGTGCCGCCTGTATGCTTTTTTGTGGTGCAGGCTGCTGCCGCTGCGTCGGCCGCTGCTGCCGCTTGTTTTGCGGTGCGGCCGCTTGGTCAAACGCTTTGAACGAATGGGGACGGAACATGAAATGGATCGCAAAAAAATATAAATTTGTCTGGCCGGGCGTGGCGGCGCTTGTGGTGCTCGGTATGGGCACCTCGCTGATGGGCGTATATTTTGCACTTTTGTCAAAACGCGTACTGGATATTGCAACGGGTCAGGCTGCCGGCAGCTTAATGGGGGAGGCAGTGTATCTGTCTTTCTGTCTGCTTTTGCAGCTGGTTTTGGAAATTGTGCTTTCGGTTGTGAATGTGCATGTTACGGGTCGTTTTACCATCCGTGCCAAAACAGAGCTGTTTCAATCCCTTTTGCAAAAAGATTATATGCACCTGACGGGGTATCACAGCGGCGAGCTGATGAACCGCATAAACAGCGACATCGGCTACATCAATACGGGGCTTGTGCAGGTGCTGCCCAATTTGGTTTTTTATTTAACCAAAATTGTGGCCTGCTTTTTCGCGCTGTATCTTTTGGATCCGTTTTTTGCCTGCCTGTGCTTGCTTTTGGGGCCGTTTATTTTTTTGTTTGCCTGCCTGTATCGAAAAAAAATGAAAAATCTGCAAAAAAGCTGTCAAACGGCGGACGGACGTGTGAAATCCTTTATGCTGGAGGCTTTAAAAAATTTGCTGGTGATTAAATCCTTTGGCTGTGAGGGTGCGGCGGCCGACCGCAGCCGCACTTTGCAAATGCAGCATTTTAAACTGAATTTAAAGCGAAATCGTATGAGTATTTTGGCCAATGCCGTCTTTTTTTTGGCGTTGACGGTGGGGTATTATTTTGCCCTCGGCTGGGGCGCATATAAAATTGCGGCAGGTGCCATGAGTTTTGGTACACTGACCGCGCTTTTGCAGCTTGTGGGTCAAATTCAAACGCCATTTCAGGGCCTTTCTTCTCTCTTGCCGCAGTATTACAACATGCTGGCCTCTGCAGAGAGAATTGAAGAACTGGAAGCGTTGCCGAATGATATTGAACACAAAGAGACCGTGCTGCCGAACTGGGAGGCCGTTACGCTTTCGGAGGTCAGCTTTTCCTATCATAAGGAAACCGAGACGATTTTGGACAACGCAAGCTTTACGGTGCACCGCGGTCAGTTTGTCGTCATTACGGGCATATCGGGCACAGGCAAAAGCACCTTGTTAAAGCTTTTGCTGGGCATTTTAAAGCCCGAAAGCGGACAGGCACGATTGCGGCTTGCCGATGGCGAAGAAAGGACGCTTGCGGATTTTGAAAGGCTGCTGTTTGCGTATGTGCCGCAGGGAAATTTGATCGTCTCCGGTACAATTCGTGATAACATAGCGTTTTTTAAAACCGATGTAGATGAAAACAAAATTATAGAAGCAGCCAAAATTGCGCAGATATGGGATTTTATCCGCGAACAGCCGGAGGGACTGGATACGCTTTTGGGTGAAAACGGCTTGGGTCTTTCGGAGGGGCAAAGCCAGCGCTTGGCAGTTGCACGTGCAGTGTATGCCGGAGCGCCGGTGCTGTTGCTGGACGAAGCCACTTCGGCCCTGGATGAAGCAACAGAACTGGCAATTTTGCAGGCGTTGAAGGAACGCAGTAATACGACCTGCATATTGGTATCGCACAAACGGGCAGCACTGCATTTTTGTGATACGGCTTTTTGTTTTGAAAACGGTAAGCTGCGTGAAGTGCAGGACAAAGAAACAGCTATGACGATTTAAAAGAAAGGCGGAATGAATGTGAAACGGATTTTAAAAGCGGCTGTGGCGGTTTTGGTATGTGCGGCGGTTGCTGCTTTTGTATGCCCTCGGTCTGTCGAACGAAAATTAAACAGAGCCGATGAGGTTTTAATTAAGGCAGGCGGCGGATTTTCGGACAAGAAGGTAAAAGAAGTCACCATACGGAAGGGAAGCGAGGCGTTTGAAGAGCTGAAGCAAATTGTAAAGCCATACACCTATCATCCCACCTTTGCAACGCTGATTCGGCATACAACTGTTACAGGCTCCATTCGTGACGATGTTACAATATATATGTTTGACGAATCGGGCAAACAGTTTTTTAATGTGCACGCTTTAGGCAAACAAAAAACGTGGATAGATGACACAAGCTATCACATGGGCTATGGCGGTGACGAGACGGCGCAACGTTTTGCGGAGGATATTTCGGCCTTTGCAGAGCGGCATGCCGCAGATGGCACTGAAAACAATTCATAGATCAGAGAAATGTTACGGTTCAAGCAAAAACTCCTCTTTAAGAGTCTTTGCTTGAACAAAAATTCGGATTTGCAGCAAATGCCGCAAATCCGAATTTTTTTATGCCAAAACGGCCTTCATTCTGCGCAGTGCTTCCAGTGTTCTTTCATGGTCACCAAAGCCGGAAAGACGGAAAAAGCCTTCGCCGTTTTCACCAAAGCCTTCACCGGGCGTACCGATGATGTGGCAACGCTCCAACAGAAAGTCGAAAAATTCCCAGCTTTTCATACCGCCGGGGCATTTCAGCCAAATATACGGGCTGTTTTTGCCGCCGTAATAGGTGATGCCGAGCGCATCGAAGGCTTGCATCATGCTTTCGGTGTTCTTTCTGTAATAGCGCACATTCTCCAAAATTTCACGGTAGCCGTCATCCGAAAAAACAGCCGCTGCGGCGCGCTGAACCACATACGAAACGCCGTTAAATTTGGTGGACTGACGGCGTTTCCACAAGTCGAGCAGACGCACACCGTCGAAGCAGAGCGTGGCCGGTACAACCGTGTAACCGCAGCGCACGCCGGTAAAACCGGCGGTTTTGGAAAAAGAGCAAAACTCTATGGCGCAATCCTTAGCGCCCTCAATTTCAAAAATACTGCGCGGACAACGCGGATCCGTCACAAAAATTTCATAGGCCGCGTCATATAAAATAACAGCGTCCTGTGCTTTGGCAAAGTTTACCCAAATTTCCAGCTGCTCCCTTGTATAGGCGCTGCCTGTGGGGTTGTTGGGCGAACATAAATAAATGATGTCGGCCGTATCCTCGGCAGTGGGGAGGGGCAAAAAGCCGTTTGCTTCGTTTGCGGCGATAAATTTAATCCGTCGGCCGTCCATAAGGTTTGTGTCGTAATAAACAGGGTAGACAGGATCGGGGATCAGGACAGTGTTATCCGTATCAAAAATATCCAAAATATTGGCAACATCCTCTTTTGCGCCGCAGGTGACGATGATTTCATCGGTATCAACGGTCACGCCAATGTGTTCTTTATAATGCTTTTGAATGGCCGAGAGCAAAAAGTCCTCACCAAAGCTTTCGGGATACCCGTGAAAGGTTTCAATATGTCCCATTTCTTCGGCGGCGTGCTTCATTTCATCCACGGCCATGGGGCAAAGCGGACGCGTTACGTCACCGATGCCCATACGGATGATGTCAGCCTCCGGGTGCTCCTTTTTATAGGCCTCTGTTTTTTGTGCAATGGTTTTAAAAAGGTATGAGGGTTTTAAATCCAAATAATGCTGATTGATTTTCATAGCTGCCTCCTGTTTTATACTTCTGCGCTGCCGCAAAATGCCGTTACGGCCTCGCCGGTCATTTCAATTCCGTCTTTTCGATAGCAAATACTTAAATCGCCGCCGCGCAGCTTGACCGTGACGGGGGTGTCCATAGAGCAAATCCCGTTTTTACAAGCTGCCGCAACCGATGCGCAGGCGCCCGTGCCGCAGGCATAGGTTTCGCCGCTGCCGCGCTCCCAAACGCGCATTTCAAGCTGCGAGCTGCTGATCGGCTTTACAAATTCCACATTCACACCTTCGGGAAAATAGGGGTCGTTTTCAATCGGCGCGCCGACGGCTTGTATGTCAAACTCCCACAGCGGAAAATCCTGCGGCACGAAAATGATGCAGTGCGGATTGCCCATGCTGACGCAGGTAATGGTGTGCTCCCTGCCGCCCAAGGTCACATTTTGATTGATAATCGGATCATCTGTTTTGACATTGACGGGAATTTTTGAAGGCGCAAACTCTGGCATCCCCATTGCAACGGCAGCCTTTGTAACAACACCGCCGGAGATGGTCAGATGCACGGTTTTTAAGCCGGAAAGCGTTTCAATCAACAGCGGATTTTTGCGGCAAATGCCGTTATCATATACAAATTTGGCAACACAGCGAATCCCGTTGCCACACATTTTCCCTTCGCTGCCGTCCGCGTTAAACATACGCATTTTGGCATCGGCAATTTTAGAGGGGCAAATTAAAATCAATCCGTCCGCACCAACGGCAAAGTGGCGCGGCGACAGCTTTTGTGCCGCTAAAGACGGATTCTTCAAATCTTCTTTAAAACCGTCTACATAAATATAGTCGTTACCGCAGCCATGCATTTTTGTAAAATGTAAGGTCATGTTTGTTTCGTCCCTTCCGTTTAGGCATATGGGGCTCGACTCCCTAATGCCTAATAGAGCATTGATTAAAATAGCGCACAAGCGGCGGACGGGTCATTGCCGCGTCCGCCCAAACGGGTCGCTTAGGCATAGGAAAATTGACTCCTTAATGCCTACATCGACACCTTCATTATGCAATTTTTACCGAACCCCAAAGAGCAGGTCGCCATAGCCGGGATACGGCCAATAGCGGCTGTCTGTTACGGTTTCGGCTTCATCGGCGGCGACACGCAGCGCAGCCATTTTCGGCAAAATCAAATCGCGGATGCAGTACGCCTGCTGTTCTGTTTCTTGAATGCTTTTCAGCTCACCGGCAGCCGATTCCAGCTCTTCGGCACGATTATAAATCAAATCGGAAAGTGAGGAGAGTTTTTTGATAATGGTTGTTTCGTATCCGGCGCTGACACCGGCTGCCAGTTTTTGCTTGCGTGTTACAGTGGTCACAAGATCGGCCACATAACGCTCTATGGCCGGGAGAATATCCTTTTTGGCCATATCAATCATGGTGAGCGCTTCTATATTAACAGCTTTTACGTAGTTTTCCAGCATAATTTCGCAGCGTGATTCCAACTCGGCACGCGAGAAAACGCCCTGTCCGATCAACATGTCCGCGTTCTTTTTATCTAACAGATGCGGCATGCAGTCGGCCGTGGTTTTGTAGTTGGAAAGGCCGCGTTTTTTGGCTTCCTCCATCCATTCATCACCATAGCCGTTGCCGCCGAAGATAATTCTTTTATGCGACCGAATGGTGGTTTGAATCAAGTCATGCAAAGCCTTTTCAAAATCGCTCTCGCTCTCCAGCTTGTCAGCAAATTCCTTCAGCACTTCGGCCACGGCGGCGTTTAACATGATGTTGGCACAGGCAATGCTGTTGGAGGAGCCGAGCATTCTAAATTCAAATTTGTTGCCGGTAAAAGCAAACGGAGACGTTCTGTTTCTGTCCGTTGCATCCTTTTTAAAGGCCGGCAGGGTATCAACGCCCAGCTTCATTTTTTCCTTTTTGCCGCTTTCGTAGGCGGTGTCGGTTTCAATGGCATTTAAAACTGCTTCCAGTTCTTCTCCCAAAAAGATGGAGATAACGGCCGGCGGCGCTTCGTTAGCGCCCAAACGATGGTCATTGCCTGCCGTTGCGACGGAAAGACGCAGCAGGTCTTGATATTCATCCACGGCCTTAATGACGGCAACCAAAAACAGCAGGAACTGTGCGTTTTCGTAAGGCGTTTCACCGGGGGTCAGCAGGTTCACGCCCGTATCGGTTGCAATCGACCAGTTGTTATGCTTGCCGCTGCCATTTACACCGGCAAAGGGCTTTTCGTGCAGCAGGCACACAAGACCGTGCTTAGCCGCAACCTTTTGCATAATTTCCATGGTCAGCTGGTTGTGGTCGGTTGCTATGTTGGTAGTTGTATAAATCGGCGCCAGCTCATGCTGCGCGGGTGCAACCTCGTTATGCTGTGTTTTGGCTAAAATGCCCAGCTTCCACAGCTCGTCATTTAAATCTGCCATAAAAGCGGCAACGCGCGGCTTGATAATGCCGAAATAGTGGTCATCCATCTCTTGCCCCTTCGGCGGCTTGGAGCCGAACAAGGTACGGCCGGTGTAAATTAAATCGGGGCGCTTATCAAACATGGCACGGTCAACCAAAAAATATTCCTGCTCCGGTCCAACGGAGGTTCTGACCATATGTACGCTTGTGTTGCCGAAAAGCTTTAAAATGCGCAGCGCCTGTTTGTTTAACGCGGCCATAGAACGCAAAAGCGGCGTTTTTTTATCCAGCGCTTCGCCTGTGTAGGAACAGAATGCGGTAGGAATACAAAGCGTTTTATCTTTAATAAATGCAAAGGATGTGGGATCCCATGCGGTGTAGCCTCTGGCCTCGAAGGTGGCGCGCAGACCGCCGGAGGGAAAAGAAGAGGCATCCGGCTCGCCCTTAATCAGCTCTTTGCCGGCAAACTCCATAATCACGCCGCCGTCCGGGGCAGGGGAGATGAAGCTGTCGTGCTTCTCGGCCGTTACGCCCGTCATTGGCTGAAACCAGTGCGTGAAATGCGTTGCGCCCTTTTCAACGGCCCAGTCCTTCATGGCAAGGGCAACGGCATTGGCAAGCGATATATCCAGCTGCTTGCCTTCTTCAATTGTTTTTCGGATGGAGTTATACACTTTTTCCGAAAGCCTTGCTTTCATTTCTCTGTCATCAAATACGTTGCTTCCAAACATTTCCGGTACAGTTACCATAGTGATCAACCTTCCTTTGCCGGGCACAGAGCGCAGACTCTATACCGTAAAAATAAAAAAGACAAGGACGCATACAGGGGAATACCCCATCGGCGTCCTTGCCTTATGGGTTGCATTATACACCTGTTTTTGGGGTTTGTCAAGCCCTTTTTTTAAAAAAATTAAAATTTTTTGGATTTTTTTGGTTTAACCCTTGACAAAGCGACAAATCGGTGCTATACTGATGGCACGTAAACAAAGATGTTTATTTTTGGGCATATTGTGCCCGAAAGTAAGCATCTTTTTTTATTTGTCTTAAAAAATAAAGGAAAGGCGGAGATCGTATGAGACCGTTAGAGGGAGAAGTGAGAATCCCGTCAGGCTGTGCCATTTCGGCGGTTATTTCC
>UQYH01000083.1 GCA_900545185.1 uncultured Eubacteriales bacterium
ATTGAGAATCATATTATTAAACCGATTGCAAATTTTTTATCGCCTAAAAAAAGCGGAGATTTTTCACAAAACCTAAAAGCCCTTTTAAAGCCCGAAAAGATTGTTTTGCAGTATTCGGGTGAGCGCAGAGCCTTTTCAAACGATGCGGCAGGTTATGTGCAAGCACAGTCGCTTGCGGAAAGCACAATGGAACATGTCATGAATGGGGATTATGCCTTAAAATCGAAGGAAACCGTGACAATGGATAGCTATTTTTCCACGTTAAAGGGCAAATCCGTTTATGTGGATTACGGAAAAAACTGCGATTATCGTTTGTTTTCCTTTGCACTTTGCGGCAAAATAAAAAACAGTTTTACGGATGATATAAGCATTATCAACGGATATATTATCAGCCTTCATGACGGTATTTTAAACGATGTTTCGATTTATATGATAGATCAAAAAAGCGAAACCGTATATCGTTATGTTGTGGAAGCCGAAAAAAACGAACTGGATACACAGCTGAAAAACATTATGGCACAGTCTGAAAGCCTTAGCACACTATCTTATTCGTTCGAATTGAATTTTCATAAGGAACAGGCAGAATCGCCCACAAAGGTCATTTTTGCACCTATGCTGCTGCTCGATTTGCAAACGCAGACCATGCCTTCCGTTTCCTCGTCTCCGGTGGTTGGGGCAGATCATGCTATGGCAGACGATATGCTTGACGCATTACTGAGCGCATTTTCCATTAATACGCGCACGATGAATAAATATGTGGATTTGGATAATGCAAGGGTTTTTATTGAAAACAATGCAACGTTAACCATTTATCCGAACGGACTTTTGCAGTATCAGGCAGTACAGGGCGGCCACGGGCCGGACATCAGCGCCGGAGCGGACAAAACAAACTACGATATTTATTCGGCAACGGCCAATGCAGTGGATTTTGTTACGAACTTGTGCGGATATGTACCTTCTGAGATATTTGAACATTTGCAAATCAGCAGTGCACTTGTGAATGACAGCGCCAAGCAGGGATCATATACAATATGCTTTGACTATTGCATAGATGGACGACCCGTGCGCTATAAAGAGGGCGAAAGCTATTATCACACCATTGAAATTGAAATTGAAAACGGCTTTTTACAGTCATATCGTCAGGTGCTGAAAACGTATGAAAAGCATCATGATGAGGTGCTGACCCTGCAGCCCATGCTTAATGCGGCAGATGCATTGGTTGATATGCTGTATGTGGGGGATCAGCCTGTTAACATTACCTCCATGCATGCCGGTTATGTGGATGAACTGTCTGATACGATTTCGGCAAAGTGGAATGCTGTGGCTAACGGCAGTGAATATATGCTGGATTAAAACGCGAAAGAGGGGAGGCACGCATATATGAATTGGGAACGCGCCAAAACCATTTTAATTGTTATGTTTTTGGCTGTGGATGTTTTTTTGCTGACAGTACTGTTGCAAACCCGTTTTGCGGCAACGCGCTTGTCGGATTCCGTCATTGACGAAACCATTTCGATTTTGCAGGCGCATCATATTACCGCAGCAAAAGAAACTGTTCCGGCCAAGCGCGGCAAAAATCAAAATATTGTTATGCGGAATTATTTTGAAGAACCGCAGCGGATTGCACAGAAAATGTTGGGAAAATGTGAGGTTGTGCAGTCTGACCCGCAAATGCATGAGTACCTTTATCATACCGAACGAAAATCGTTACACGTAAAGGGGACAAACTTTACATATACGTATCATAAAAATGACGTGAAGCCGATTGATATAGATGAAAATTCGGAAAAGTCCGAAAAGGCTTTGCAAAAGCGAGTTTTAGACAATTTGGAAAAACTGGGATTTAACAAAAAAAAGATGCTTATTTGTGAAGGGAAAAGCTTAAACGGCTTATACGAATGTAAAGTGATACCGCTTTACGATGAAATGAAGATATACGGCATTACCATGCATCTGACAATGGACAATGAAGATATTGTTGCGCTGGAGGGCGTTTGGTTTAAAGCAACATCGGCCGAAGCGGACGAGCAGGAAAAACTCATCGACGTAACATCCGTTTTAGCCGGAATGGTTTTTAAGGAAACAAATAACAACATAGAAATTACAAAAATTGAAAATGCTTTTTACGTAGCCGATGCATACCTTGAAAATCGGGAGATTGCAGCTGTGCCGATTTATGCCATTCAAAAAAAATCGGGTGCGGCGGAAATCGATAACGAGTTTTTGTTTTTTGATGCCCGAACCGGTGCGGCAATTCAAAAGGATGCCGCAGGTGCAGCGGAGCAATCAGAACTTCCGGCAGATAACGAAACGACCATAGAGACGGTGGAGGAAGGTGACGGGCAGAATACTCGGGAGCCTGCTGCGGAACAAAATGACGTACAAACCGAGAACACATGAAGCTTGCTGCGCATGAAAGCAGCTTACAAAATCTATAGAGGAACTGTGTACTGAAAAACAGACAAAGAAAGGGTTTAACAATATGTTAGTAGATGTAGCGGAAATTCAAATTCAATCCGGTAACGGCGGAAACGGCTTGGTTTCGTTTCGCCGTGAAAAATATGTGGCGGCCGGCGGGCCGGACGGCGGAGACGGCGGCCGCGGCGGCGATGTGATTTTTCAGGCCGACAGCCGATTACTGACCTTGATGGACTTTCGGTATAAGCGTGAATATAAGGCACAAAACGGCGGTGACGGCCGCGGCGCCAAATGCACCGGTTCAAGCGGTTCACCCATGGTGATCCATGTGCCTGTCGGAACGCTGATTAAGGATGCCGAAACGGATCGTACCATTGCTGACTTAAAGCAGGACGGCGCCAAATTTGTGGCGGCGCGGGGCGGTAATGGCGGCTGGGGCAATGTTCATTTTGCAACGCCGACCCGTCAGGTACCTAAATTTGCTAAGCCGGGACAAAGGGGCGTTTCACGCCGTATTAAGCTGGAACTGAAGCTGCTGGCCGATGTGGGTCTTGTGGGTTTTCCCAATGTGGGAAAATCAACGCTTTTGTCTGTTGTCAGCAGCGCAAGGCCGAAAATTGCCAACTATCATTTTACAACACTGGAGCCGAATTTGGGCGTTATCTCTGTAGGCGAAGCCAAAAGCTTTGTGATGGCCGATATTCCCGGCATTATTGAAGGAGCCAGCGAAGGGGCAGGCTTGGGACACGAATTTTTGCGCCATGTGGAACGGACGAGATTACTTTTGCATTTGGTGGATGTTTCCGGCATAGAAGGACGCAATCCTTTAGAAGATTTTGACACGATTTGTGAGGAAATGAGGCTTTATAATCCGGAGCTTGCCGAAAAACCGCAAATTGTTGTGGCCAATAAAACAGATATCATTACAGACCCGGAGGCATACGAGGCGTTTAAAGCGGAAATTGAGAACCGCAATCTGTTATTGTTTGAAATTTCGGCAGCTACAAAAAAGGGTACGCGTGAACTGATGGCCTTTGCGTATGGCTGCTTGCAGGAGCTTCCGATTCCCGAACAAGTGGTTTATGAAGATGTTTTGCCCGAAGAAGAGGAGTCCACCTTTACTATTGTACGGGATAACGAGGTTTACTGTGTGGAAGGAACGCGTGCGGAGCGTATTGTGGCAAGCACGAATTTTTCGGATTATGAATCACTTCAATTCTTCCAGCGCTCACTGCGCGATTCGGGTATTATTGATGCTTTGGAAAAAGCCGGAATCCATGAGGGTGACACGGTGCGAATGTGCGATTTGGAATTTGAATTTATGAAATAAAGGGGTAGAGCCATGCCGGATACAATGACGGAATTAACCATGACGGCTAAAGCCAAGATTAATCTTTCACTTCATGTTTTGGGAAAACGCGCGGATGGCTACCATACCATTGAGAGTGTTATGCAGCCGCTTCGCTTTGGTGATGTGGTTACGGCACGATTAAACCAAACCGGGCAGATCATTCTGACAACGAGCGACCCTTCTTTGCCGACGGATGAAGGTAATCTTGCCTATCGTGCCGCACAGCTTTTGCTGCAACGGTATCGGCCGGGGCAGGGAGTTACGGTTCATATTGAAAAAAGGATTCCGATAGCGGCCGGTCTGGCAGGCGGCAGCACGGATGCGGCAGCTGTTCTGCATTTGGTGAATCAATTGCTTGAGTTGGGCTTGAAAACAGATGAACTGGCCTCCTTAGGCGTTACGTTGGGAGCCGATGTGCCGTTTTGCCTGTACGAATCGGCAGCGTTGGCCGAAGGCATCGGAGAAAAGCTGACAACTGTGCAAGGACTTTGCGACTGCTATGTTGTGCTGGTAAATCCGGGCGTGCCGGTCAGCACAGCAAGAATATACAAGGAGCTTGACACCGCAGCAGTTTTGGAATCGCCGCAAACAAAGGCTTTGCTCGCGCACCTTGCCGAAGGTCACCTGACGGGTGCGGTCAAAAGCATGATCAATGTTATGCAGCCCGTTGCGGCAATACATTGCCCGGCGATTGAAGAACTGCTGAAAAAGCTGAAACAGGCCGGTGCGCTTCATTCAATGATGAGCGGCAGCGGTGCAACCTGTTTTGGGATTTTCACGGAAAAGCCGGATGCCGAAAAGCTTTCGTCACTGTTCGGCAGCATGCTTGTGGCTGTTACAACGCCTGCATAATTGAAAAAATATGATATGGAATGCTCAATATTGTTTCCAATATGTGAACATTTATCAAAATTATGTTGAATAAACAGCGTATCTTCTTGCATTATGTATAATATGATGGTATAATGAACACATACCTTACTGAGTAAAGGTGGAAGAAATCCATGAGAAAAAGTAAAATTTTAGTGATTATAATGATTGTCTGTATGCTGCTGATTCTGGCGGTGGCAATCGGTCTGTTTTGCTGGAGCGGCGGTACATATCAGTATGCTGAGCTGGAAGGCTACGGCATTATGGTTCTGGACGACTGGCAGGTAAAGGAAGAGGAGAATGAGCTTTGCTTTAACCATGGCGAGACGGAAAAAGGACGTTTTACCCTGCTGTATCAGGATATGGATTTAAGCAGCATTCCGGAGCATTTCGGTTTTACGGGTGCAGAACCGGTGATACGCGAATCAGATCAATATGCCGTGAAGGTGTACGAATTATCATATCAGGCTGAAGGCGTTGAGGTGCTTCAGTATGTATTGGATGCGTTGCCGGATGCACCACCTTATAAAGCGGTTTTGACGCTTTACGGCGTTCAAGCCAAGGTTGCACGGCGCATGCTGGCAGGGTTCTCTCTGCCCGAACTGCCCGAAAATGCACCGGCAAAGCCGCGCGAGGCGATGACGGCAGAGGAGCTTTCCGAAAATGTCTATGTTGTTGAAAATGAATTTGGCATTTTCAGTTATAATATCGGCAAGCTGGAGGAAATCATTGCAAAGCAATCCGAGCAGCCGCGAGAGACGGCCGCCTTGCATATTCTATCTTACGGGACGGATGAAAACGGACGCGAGCTGCGTAAGTGGTACTATCTTTTAGCAGACAGCGAAACCACTTGGCTGTTTACGTATGAACAGGCAGAAAACGGACAGTATGTGTACGACAACAATCCGCAGCGTATTACCAAGCTGAGCCGCACAGCCTCGGCCGAAGAAAATTATACACGCTACCTGGCAGATGGCTTGCAGCTGCTTGAAACACCGTATAACCAATACACCGAAAACAGAGATAAGCTGCTGAGCTATAAAGGTACGTTTGTAGGCGATAACAGCAGTGTCCACGGGCTTATCATGGACAGCTTGCCGGTTGGCGTTTTGGTTGAAGAGCTTTCACTGCAAACAGATGCGGAGCCTTACGGCATGACAGTGCGTTATACCCTGGCTGAGCCGGAACGTTATATAAAAGACGGTGTTTTGGATGAATCGGCCTTTTATCAAAATGCACTGCTTCTGTTTAGCTTAATTCAAAATGTGGATTCTGTAACCATGGAAATAACCTATGAGGATCAGGCCTTTACGGTTCAATATAACAGACAAGCGGCAGAAAAGCAGATGGAAAATCAGGATTTACGCGGTTTTGCCGAGGATGCAAAGGAATTTGAACACTTTACCGAGGAATTACCCAAATATACGCCGCCGACCGAGGAAAGCTCCGGCAATGCATCCGATGGTACGCATGTGGTTTGCTCAAGAACCGTTACAGTATCGGGCAGCACCAAGGTGCAGCATCCCAAAACGGGGAAAATGGTTGCAATTGGGCCGTATGCGGAAAAATACGGTGTGTCGCAATATTTAAACAAACCAATCACGGTCACGCTTTACGAAAAAGTAGAGGAAGGCAAAACAACCATGTGGGCAGAGGGAACCTGTAACGGCGTTTCGCTGGGAACATACCCCATCAGCTCGCGTGCTGAGTTTGACAGCTTAATCGGTATGGCCGGGTGATGCAATTTGTGTTGTTATGCCATATAAAACAGGAATACGGACGTTTGACGGTTCGTATTCCTGTTTTGCGTTATGCAGCTATTTGGACTTTACTCGTTTAAAAATCCTTCCAGTTTCCCGCAAATTTCGCCTGCAAGTTCGTTTGCAAATTCTGCGTCCCGGCTTTCGGAATGAATTTGAATCCGACTGCCTGAGACGTCCGGCATAATGACAATCCAGCCGCGATCCTCCACAATTTTTATGCCATCGGTTACGTCGATTATTTTTTTGCCGCGCATTTCGGTAAGCAATTTTTGCAGAATATGACTGTGTTTTTGCGGCGGACAATCAATCTGCCGCACGACTTTGTGCAACTTCGGCAATTGCAGATTCATTTGACCCAGGGTTGTGTTGTTGATATACAAAAATTCACAAATCCGAATTAGGCAACGAATCGGGTCGAAGCATAAGTCATATTCCAGCGCGGCGGCACGCGTGTTTTGCTGTAAAAGCTTGGCTTCAAAATCTTCCTCGGATACGCGCCTAAGCGTTGCATCACAGGCAGAGGCCACCTGCAAGGCTGCATCGGATGCATGTCGGGGTATGAATATTTCCGCATTTTTAAAGGCAGACGCAACAATGAGGGCGGCAAGTGCATAAAACGTATCGCCGCTCATTACCTCGCCGTTTTCATCATATAGGGCATATTTCCCGTTTTGACCGATGGATAACCCTACATCCAAATGATTTTTTAAAATGAGATTTGGCACAAGTGAAATTTCATTCGTAAATATGGCTGATATTCCAAAGGCCGTACATATTTTTTTAAAACGGGAACGCATTTCACTGTGACTACAGCAAATGACAACGGAAAAATTAAGACGCTTGCATACGGTTGTCAGCAATAAGTCCTTAAAATAATATAAGGGCATACGATTCACATTGACAGGCGGTTTTACGTCCTTTAGGGCAGCGTGGCGTGCAGTGCCGTCGGATAGGGCCGTTCGGATACGGTTCATCGTTTCCGGGTTCATCGAGGCGCCGTTTGCGTCTAAAATTTCAAGCGTAATGGTTCTGTCCGTCAGTTCGGCGTGAATACCTGCATCCATGCTGAGTTTGCGGAGCGCAAATTTTGCCAGGCTTCTGTCACCGCAATCCACCAAATGATAGGCCGTGGCACCGGATGCCATTACACCGGCCAGCATAGCAAATTTTATCATCATGTATTCGGTACGGTCGGCAAGGCTTAACAAAATCTTGGCGTTCTTCGGAAGCACATCGGCTACGGCCATGGTCAGACGGATTAAAAATTCGGGCGTAATGGTATCGTTCGGTATGCCTTCAAAGCAGTTGTGTTGTGCCGATGGGGCGTGTTTTGCGTCATCGTGGCCGATAGAAGCAAACGGAATACGATGCGTACCGTAACAAACCGTGCGAAAAACCTCGGCATTTTGCGGCACAGTGCTGCCGGGCCATATAATTGCATTTTGAACGGCGGCATCGTCGCCGATAATGCAGTCGTTACCGATGACGGAATAGGGCTTAATGACGGCGGTTTTGCCGATGGTGCAATTTTCGCCGATGAGTATGCCGCTGTTTAGCGCCGCTTCGGGCAGAGAAAGGTCAATTTTTTTCAAAAAGACATCCTTGTGGCATTGTCTGTATGCGCCGATGTCTGTCACATTACACCAATAATCGGTTGTGACAAAGCCGAACAGCGGTCTGTTTTGCTCCAATAGCAAAGGAATCAGGTCATGCGTCAAATCGAAGGCGCGATCCAGCGGCAGATAGGAAAGCGCCTCCGGTTTCATCACGCAAATGCCGGTGCAAACGGTTCTGCTTGTTGCTTCGTTCCATGCGGTCGTATCGGCAAAATGCAAAATTTTTCCGTTTGGTTCTGCGGTTGCAATGCCGCAATCCGCAGGCGCGTTCGTCTCCTTTAAAACAAGGGTGGCAAAGGCGTTTTGTGCTTTGTGAAATTGTATGACGGCGTTCAGGTCGAGGTCGGTCAGAATGCTGCCGCCTGCAACGATAAAATCCTCGGTTAAAAATTCGGCGGCGTTCCGCAATCCGCCGATGGTGCCCTGCGGCTCGGCTTCGCGGAAATAGGTCAGCTTGACACCAAATTTGCGGCCGTCACCGAAATATTTTTCAATCATATCGGCGCGATATCCAAGCATCACGCCGATTTCGGTTATGCCTTGGCGGCAAAGGTGACGGATAAAGTGCTCCATTAACGGGCGATTCATAACGGGCATCATCGATTTGGGGAGCTTATCGGTTAAAGGACGCAGCCGTTTGCCTTCGCCGCCGGCTAAAATGATTGCTTTCATACACATACAGCTTCCTTTCGTTTGACAATATGGCTAGTATGTGTCAGCTGAAGAAAATTTATACTTCGCCCTTTGACAGTTCCCTGCCTGTTAAATGTGCGTAACGCGGTATCGCTTGGGTGTGGTATCCGTCAGACGTCTGAATATTTTACCGAAGTAGCTTCTGTCCTCATAACCGACCATGTTTGGAATTTGTTCAATTTCAATGTTTGTGTTGGTTAAAAGCTCCTTTGCTTTTTCAATACGCAGTCGATTTAAATATTCGTTAAAGGTATAACCTGTTCCCTCTTTAAAAATTTTAGAAAAGTAGGAAGGGCTTAAAAATACATGACCGGCAACGGTCTGCTGTGTTAAATGAGTACGATAGTTCTGATGAATGACATCCAAAGCTTTTTTCAACAGCTGCATATGTTTAAGTGACAGCTCGTAAAAAACCACATGCATAAATTCATCACAGATAATATCGATACAGCTTTTTAAATCACCGAAGCAGGTGGCAGCTGACAATGAAGCCTGCAGTTTTTCAAAAGAAAGAAGCTGAACAGCCGGATTGCCGTAATCTTCCATGTGTTCATACAACATAAAAATAAAGCGAATGACAGTTAATTTGATTTGGTCAAATGCATCTCCCATAACAGAGATTAAATTTGTTAAAAAGTTTTGAATTAAAGCCTGTGTACGCTCGGCATCTTTATGATCCAGCGCATCCTCCAGCTCGGGCAAAACTTCGGCAAGATAGCCTGCATGAACCGGCGTTTGCAGCGTAATGGCGGCCATCAGTCTTGCCGCGCGTGAAAGCTTAGCGGGTGCATATACCTGCAAGCTACGGATGGAACGTGCGTGTTTTTCAAATTCGCTTCCTTGTGACGGAAATAAACGTTTAAACAGCGCTTCTCGCACCGTGTCGCTTGTGTTGCCGCACAGCAAAGGCTCGGTAATAATGGTTCCGATGCAAACACCGCTGTTGTAAACAGGCACAAGAATGTGACACAGACCGGATGAACAGAAAAAGAGCAGACCGTAGTTTGCATCTGTTGCATTGACGGCGGCACGTGTAATTTTATAATGACAGTTATGCACCTGTAAGGCATCGGATTTAAAATTGTTACAAAACACACAAGGCTTTTGCGGCAGGGACATATCTTCAATTTTATGAAGTTCAACCCAAGTGGTTTGAATTCCGGAAACAGAAGAAAACATACGAATTTGCCGCAAGGTTGCCTTTTTTATCATTTCGGACGAATTTATTATCATAATAACCTCCGTGTATATCACAACTACTTTCATTTTATCAAAAAAGTTGTTATTCTGCAAGAATATTTCTGAATAAAGCCTGGCACGATTTGTCACTTTTTGACAAAAAACGTGACAAATTGCCAACAAAAGGGTCCGAATCAAATGATAGGCGCAAAAAAAAG